>NZ_CALPDC010000041.1:0-26247 GCF_943193165.1 Weizmannia agrestimuris | reverse complement strand
TCAACCGGGATATACGGCTTGTCTTTGGCGTAAACCGGGCTGATTTCCGCATTTGTATGGCGAATCAGATCCAGCGAATCTTCGTGCAAGATCGTTTTCCATTTTTCCACCAAGGCGGCCTGGTCCAATCGTTGCCTGAGAGTCGGGCTGGAAGGAACCCTCTGGATATCCAAAGCCAGTGCAAAAAAAGCATCATCACGGAAGGTTTCAATATTGCATAATCACTTTTTCCCTGGCAAAGCAAGCCGATATAAGATTTAGCCACATCACCATTGGAACAAGCCGGATACCGGGAGATATCAGGGAGTTTATAGGCATTCAACCTGGAAACTAAATTCGTTTGATTTAGTAAATTTCCTACTATCGCTAAGCCAGCTTGGGCAACAATTCGTTCTTTTGTGGGTTCTATCACAAACTTTTTCATGAGATCACCTGAATGTGGAATGAATTTAATTTGTCTGATATACCAATTATACTAAATTTTATGCGATTTGTTTGCCTTTAAGCGGAAATTTCGTCACGGATTCAGGTATTTGAAAGAACAAAGCAATAAAAATAAGAGAGTCAACCCTTCTCTTCAAAGTGATGGCTCTCTTATTCTACAAAATTCGACAAATTTCGGGTGGTGACACAGGTACCCAGAACTCAATGTAGAGAGCCCCAAGAGCGATTCTTACGGAGTAAGCCCGTTCGCCTTTAAATTTTTTCTTGAAGGTCTTGGCAACTCTATTATACCAAAGGTGGACGCCTTTTTTTATTTTAAAATACTATTTTACTTTCGTAATATGGGTTTATATGTCTTTAAAGCAACACTATAAGAAGTTAATAATATTGCTATATGTAGCCAAAGATAAAGCCGTAATATATTTTGCTTAGTTTGCAGTATTATTAACAAAAAAATTAAAGAATATGCAAGACCTTTTAAAATCAAAGAAAGATCTTTGTCATAAATTTGATTTGATAATTTAAGTGGCTTAATAATTATTGATACTATAAAAAATATAAAAGGCAAAAATCCAATTATGCCTACTGCAGCCAAAGACTCTAAAAATACAGAAGCACTATGGATAGATTCTGCAAGATTTTGGTTGGTGACATTGACATGATATATTAATTTCCCTATAGCAGGAGTTATTCCACCGAGACTGTAACCTATAATTGGACTTTTCAAGAAGATAGTAAAAGTATCTAAAGCTGAATTTATTCTACTTGTTGAAGAATAATCTGGAGAACCGCCAATACCAAGTCCAGCCAACAAAAATCTAATTTTATTAAAATCTACAAACTTAATAAAATAAATGCAAAAAAGTATTCCAATAATACCAATTATGGTAGTGTAACGTAATGCCTTTATTTTTATAACACCTTTAAATAATAAGTCTCTTAAAAAAATGAATGGATAACTCAAAAGACAAATTACCATCATTATCCACCCAAGCCTAGAAGAACACAGAACCAATGCTAGAGTAATTAGAAATATAAATATACGATATTGCTTTATAGTTAAAATTGTCGATTTATTAAAATATAAATATATCAGAAATGACCAACCAATTAACATATAAGTAGCATAGTAAGAAGGTTCATAAGAAAATCCATTAACTCGCGGGATATTACTAAACCACCATTGTTGAATGAGTGGTCGCCCAATACCTAATATAGGTGATACAAATTGAAATATACCGAATATCGCAACAAACACAAAGGAATAAACATATATTTTTACTAATTTTAGAATCAGGTTTTTAGTATTAAATATTTGAACCGTAGAAAATACTAAAGCAAGATTAAAAACAGCAAAAAGAGCATATCCAATACTTCTATTTAAATAAGTAGTATTTGGAATAAACAATAAAACAAATAGTACCCATAAAAGTAAACTATAAATACTTAATGGTTTAATTATCTTTTTTAAGTGTAAAGAAATTAATATACCAAAAACTATAGGAAAAATAAATACTAATTGTGCGAACCTAAATGAAAAGCCTACTATTTCTATATTCAGAAAAATATCAAAAGAAATAGTAAAAACACCAATATAATATAAAAAATATATAACTCTATACTTTTCTTCCATAAGATAATTTATGCCTTTCTTTTCTAAATATTATCTAGTGTATATAGAACTGAAGGATCTTGAAATTTCAGCAGTTTACAACAGATTTCCTAAGTGTGATCCCTTCATTGTAATTTTCCCAGTCGAGTCGCTCAATCTAGGCATAGCCATTAACAACAATGATGGAGACTTTTGAACGAACCGAACTCCACGTTTACCTTTGCCGGCAATCGGACGGGCATGCGGTTGAGAAATACTCACAATACGGTTGTCAATTCGGTGTGATTTCTTATTATACATTTCTATAACAAACTAAAAATCAAAATGTTAACTACTAAACACGTTTTTTCTTTTAAATCTGTTTTAATTTTAGTTGTTGAAATTCCTAAAGTTCTTGGCAAATAAATAACTTCACAATACTCTTTTAGATAATCAAATTTGCCCTTCCAGTCATCTCCCATAATCAGAATATCAACATTTTTTCTTTTATATCCTTTTCTTTTTGTTCCCAAGAGTATTCAGGAATTATTTCATCAACATACTTAATAGATTCTAACATGAATTTTCTTTTTAAAAAATCAAAATAAGATTTTTTTGTTTCAGCTGATTAAACTCGTCCGTTGAAAGTGCAACAATCAAGTAGTCACCCATTTCTTTTCCTCTTCGTAAAAGGTTAATATGCCCCCAATGAAGTAAATCAAAAGTTCCATAAGTTATTATTCTTTTCATAAACTTTATAACCCTCTCTTTCTAAACTATGATAACCACCAATAGTAATATTATCCTTAAAGTGTACAGATAAGGTAGATTGAACACTCTCTTTACTTTAGGTTATATTTTGAATCTACTTACTTTGAAATAATTTTTTATGCCCGAATTATAGATCAGTCTTGAATCTTCAGTAATGATTTTCACGTTTTTCCCTTTGTTATAATAATTCAAAAATCAATTCACAACTCTGTTCAAATTTATTGTTAAATATTTTTTTTTCTACCTCTTTAGGTACTATATATAAGTTATAGTTATTAAGCTTGTTTAAAAATTCACTTGTATTATATGCTATTTGATCTTTAAAAATCTTTTCAAAGTTTATAATAAATCCCCTGGATTCCTTGTATTTCTTAATATCAGCACAAAAGAAAATTACTGGCCTTCTAAACACCATAAAATCAAATACTGCAGAAGAATAATCTGTAATTAATACATCAGCAAAAGGCAAAACCTCCTGCACATTTTTATTATTAGGTATAAGATGTATATTAGAATAATTTGACGTACACAGCTTTCTTTTTTCAAATGGGTGTAACTTTATGTAAAAGTTTCCACCTTTTTCCTTCATAATTTCATTTATCTTATATAATGTTTGCTTGTCTAATATATCATTGGCAGAAAAGTCCCTAAATGTAGGCAAATAAAGAAAATTAATTCCTTCTTTAAAAGGAGATACTAGATTAATATTAAATTTTCCTGGGTTTATTAAAAATTCCATTCGAGGATAGCCTATGTTTATTATCTTTTTATAACTAATTTTAAAGCACTTTTTATAGACATCCATATAATATTCACTATTAGAAATCATGTAAGTTGTCTTTTTAGATTTCCAATAATTCATTATTCTACCTCTTAGCGGTATATTTTTATCTAGAAATTCAATTTTTTTTATAGGAATACCATGGTGAAGATTTATTACTTTAGTTTGTCTATTGTAAAATACAGGCAACACATCTGAGAGACTATGTGTAATAAATATTGCATTAGCTTTAAGTCCAAGTCTTAAAGCTGTCCAAGAAAAACAATATTCAGCCTGATATCCTTGATTTCTAATTTTACGAACGAGTTCTATATCTTTGCTAAGCCATATACAGTTAAATGATGTATACGTATTACCATATATAAAAAGATATTTTGAGTTATCATCATAAGCAGTTCCTCCTCTCGATCCAAATAATAATAGATTTGGATCTGTACGATAAAAATATCTTAAAAAAAATGAAATGAAATAAAAAAATACATATTTTAAATACTTCATATTTACCCCTCAATTATTTAATATATTTTAGTCTACCAATCATTAATCTAAACTCTTTTACTTTTAACATATATAGCATAAAGACGTAAATAATTATTCCAGCAAATATAGTTAGGAATAGATTTAAATAGATATTATTTGTAATTGGATAGATAAAGTAAATCTTATAAATTGAAATCCCCATTACTATTGAAGCTACTAATACTTTTAGTAGGCTTTTAATAGGAAAAATTTTTCCAATTTCTTTGTGTAATTTCTTTAAACTATTGCTATATAAAATTGTACATATTATTGTTGATATACTTGTACCTAGTGCTATACCTTTATAACCCAAAAAATTGACAAGAGTTAAACTCAATAAAGCATTTAATACAACGACTAAAACACCATTGAACATAGGGGTCTTTGAGTTACCAAAGGAGTAGAAAGCTCTGTTTAAAATATCTCTATATCCTAAAAATACCATACCAATAGAAAAGTATAGAAGGGCTGATGCTGTCATCTGAGTAGCTGCATTATCAAAAGAGCCTCTTTCAAAAACTACCATAACTATTGGTTTACATAAAACCATAGCACCAATAGATATAGGTATTGTTAAAATGCTAATAATATTTAATGAAAGCTTGGTAATATCCCCAAACCTCTTATAATTTTGATTTGTTATACTTTCAGATATCATTGGAAATATAACATTCGATACTGATAATGAAAAAATTCCATAAATAAAACCTATAAGCTTATCTGCATATGTTAATGCAGATATACTCCCTTCTTGTAATCCAGACGCTAACATTCTATCAATTATTATATTTATACTCTGGATTGAGACACTAAAAAAAGCCGGTAAAAATATTTTTGCTGCTTTTCTTACATATATATCTTTAAAATTAAGATAGAATTTATAAATAAAACCATGCTTTTTTGAAGAGAGAAATTGAACAACAAATTGTATTATTGAAGCAATTAATGTTCCGTAAATTAAGCTCTTTATCCCCCAAACATAGGTTAAAAGCAAAAACATTATTAAAATAATATTGTTAGAAATACCTAGCGTGGCTGCAGCATAATTTACTTTATTTGCTTGCAAATAAGACCTTAATATTTGAGATAAGGTTAAAAAAATAATAATTGGAAATGAAATTTTTCCAATTCTAATAGCTAAGTCCATAGTCTTATGATCAAAACCAATACCTAAAATTCCAATAATATATTTACTGAACAAAACTCCTATTACTGATAAAGCAATAGTTACTAATAATGAAACATGAAGTAAATTATTAATGAACTTAAGAGCATTGTCTTTTCCTTTGTGATTATTTAATTCCAAATAAAGAGGAATTATAACTAAGGAGAGAGCGCCTGTTACACTATAGAATATTGTATTTGGTATCATTGTACCAGTTAAATAAGCATCAGTTATATATGAAGCGCCATATATTTTTGCCAAAAAGACATCTTTAATGAATCCTAAAAATTTACTTATTAGCGTGAATAATCCCACAATTATAATGGCTATTCCAGTTTTTTTCATCTGTAACCTCTATGTTATAATGAATATTTCCTTATCTTCTTATTACCAATAAACAGTTTTCAATAAAATAATTAATGTGCCTAATTTCATGACTGATATTTAAATAAAATAGTTCAGACTCTACATTTTCAATCTTAATATATTATCTGAAATTTGCCAGTAGACCGAAAGTTAAGCTTAACTGATAAAAAATAATTCACTTTGCTTATCATACTACTTTTTAATTCTACTTCAACTTAAGGCTTTGATTTTACTAGTTCATATCTCCTACTAATACATTAATTTGTAATTAATCAATTTAATCAATTCTGGTAAACAGCTATAGTTTTGTTATTCTTGAATCTTCAGTTAATAATGCAATGTCGGATACTAGAATGAATATAACTGGTTGCTTTTGCAATACCAGAACTATATACACATTGATAAAATTTGAAAAGCCCTGGTTCTTACAAAGGCAACAAAGTCTCATTCCTACATCCTGTCAAGCACTGAGTGCAAATCTTCTTTGCGAACTTAACAATGAAACCAGGAATCATTCACCTGAAGCTATGACAGTTTTCCTCATATTTCTCCAAAAATACTAATCCACTATCCGACTAGGAATATCATAATCATTTTGTTGGACAATGCAAAGGATACATTAGCCGAGCTCTGGATTAATTTCAGGTAGCACACAAATCCCGTCTTTTTTGGTATTTCTTCTGTCTTACAGACCCGATTTAACTCTAATTAAAAGATGGAAAGATGAAGAAAATTTTGTTATAGTTGAGCAAATTAAAACCAACTTTAGTAAATTTATTATAGACGTTAATGATAAGCTGAAACAATTATTAACCGACTACATTGCGTAAAAATGTAAACTTCAAATTTAATTTTGTATTTTAATAAGACACTCGCTATAGCGAACGTGCTTAAATCCTGCTGTAACAAAGTCCTTCAATTTCCTGCCAGTCCATACTCAGCCGGACAATGTCTTCCTCTGTCAATTCAGACCCTGACTGAACTTCTATGATTTCCAATTCTGAAATGGCTTTGACTGCGTGTTTCTCCCCTGCTTGGATTTGTAATACATCCCCAGCTCTGACTGTTTGTAAGTGATTATTTAAAGCGACAATACCTTCACCCTTAACAACTATCCAAGTTTCTTTACGATCGAGATGATATTGATAGCTTAAATTTGCACCTGGACGAATGCAAACCTTCTTAATTAAGACCTTTTCATTGTTTTCATATTTGGTAAAATCTAAAACCCTGTATAATCCCCAGCGGAGTTCTTCATACATTGGGCGGTTAATAAAGTTGTCTGCAAATTCCTTTATCTTCGGACTTTTCTCCTTATCTGAAACTAGAATGCCATCTGGACTAACCACTACCACTGCATTCGGCACGCCTAAAACTGTTACTGGAATATTTAATTCGTTTATTAAATGCGTGTTTGAGCTGTCCTCACTTATTATTCCTTTGCCTATTTGGTTAGTTGCCATTTCTTCTGTTAACGTATTCCATGTCCCAAGGTCTTTCCAATATCCTTCGTATGGTAGCACGACAATATTATTCGTTTTCTCAACTACTTCATAGTCAAAGCTTATTTTTGGTAATGTCTCATATTTTTTCAATAGTTCATCATAATCCTCCGGGTACTGTTTTTTCTCAAGAAGATGAATCAAATAACCAAGACGAAATGCAAAAACACCACAATTCCATAGAGCACCAGTTTTTAATAATTTTTTTGCTTTGTCTTCATTTGGTTTTTCAGTAAACTGGCTAACCTTGATCCAATCTTTTTGATCTAAATCTTTTTCTTTTGGAATAATATATCCATATTTTTCGGATGGGTAAGTTGGTTTGACGCCTATTAGAGCCATGTCTGCTCCACTTTCATGAATAGTTTTTTCTAGATCTTTTATTCTTAAAAAGAAACTTGTTTCTACATAAGAATCCACAGGAAGCACAGCAATTACTTCATTTAAGTCAGTTTCCTGAACGGAATTGAAGTAAGAAGCAGCAAGTGATATAGCAGGAAATGTGTCCCTTCGATTTGGTTCTATAATTAATTCAACCTCATCTTTAAGCTGGCTTTTAATCATTTCGACTTGTGACCTGCTTGTTGCAAGTACAGTTGATTTGTCTAAACCAACAGTTTTTAGTTGATTCCATACTTTCTGTACCATTGATATTAACTGGCCTTCTTCATTTTCGAGTACTTTTAAAAACTGTTTTGAACGGGAATCATTCGATAATGGCCATAATCTTTTTCCTGATCCTCCGGAAAGTAATACTAATTTCATTATTTAACCACTTCTTTCAGATTAAATTTTTCTTCTAATTTGCTGTCAACAAAAGACTTAAATTCTTTTTTAAAACGGCTCGATGAAAATTTTAATGCATGATCCCTGCAGTCAGAGGATTTAATATTATTTCCATAGCGTTCAAACTTGTTTACTGCTAATAAGATAGAACTCGAACTTTGTTCTTTAAAGAAAATGCCAGTTGGACATTCCTTTTGGTCGAGCCCTCTTACCGTCTCTAGCGAACCGCCTTTTCCATATGCAATAACAGGCGTACCACATGCTTGAGCTTCCACCGGGGTAATGCCAAAATCCTCTTCGGCCGCAAATACAAAAGCTTTTGCTTTCTGCATATTTTCCTTCAACACTTCATATGGCTGATACCCCAAAATTTCGATGTTTGGCCCAGCTATGGATTTAATTTTATCAAAATCAGGCCCATCACCAATTACAACCAGTTTTTTATCTGGCATTTTATTAAATGCTTCCACAATAACATCTATCTTTTTATAAGGAACCATCCGAGAAGCGGTTAAATAAAAATCCTCCTTCTGTTCTTTAAACGTAAAATTTTCAACATCAACCGGCGGATAAATTGTAGCTGCTTCTCTTCTATATACCTTTTTAATCCTGCCTGCTATAAAATTCGAATTTGATATAAAATAATCCACACCATTTGCTGTTCTATAATCCCAGTTCCGAATAAGGAAAAGAATATATCTTGCAATGACCCCCTTTAATCCTTTATTCAATCCCGATTCTTTTAAATATTGATGTTGCAAATCCCACGCATAGCGGATAGGGGAATGTACATAAGAAATATGTAGCTGATCAGGCCCGGTAATAACACCTTTAGCAACAGCATGGGAGCTTGATATAACTAAATCATATTTAGATAAATCAAGTTGTTCAATTGCTAAAGGCATAAGAGGTAAATATTTTCTATACATTTTTTTGGCAAATGGCAGTCTCTGTATAAATGAGGTTTTGACTGTTTTATTCATAATAAACTCTCTATCTTTCTGATCTACAAAATCTATTAAACTAAACAAATCTGCGTCAGGATAGACTTGTAAAATTTGTTCCAGTACTTTTTCCGAACCTGCATATGTAACTAGCCAATCATGAACAATTGCAATTTTCATTTTTCAAGTACCCTTTCTATAACTAGGCTTGTTTCTTTTGCGCTTTGTTGCCAAGAAAAATGGTTTATTCTACTTAATCCTTTTTCAATGAGCTGTTTCCTTATTTTTTTATCATAAATTAGATTTTTCATCTTACCCGCTATATCTTCAGGATTATAAGGATCAACGTATAAAGCTGCTTCTCCGCAAACTTCTGGTAGTGAAGCAGCATTAGAGGAGATAACCGGACATCCTAATGCCATGGCCTCTAGAGGCGGAAGACCAAATCCTTCGTAAAAAGAAGTAAAAACTAAAGCTTCTGCGTGCTTGTAGTAACTTTTTAAACCTTCTTCTGAAACAAAACCTGTAAAATGGACTCTATCTCCCAGTGGCTCTGCCATTTTAAGAATTTCATTGTCACCCGTTCTAAAGCCATCCTTTTTCCCAATGATAACTAAGTCATGCGGAATTCTGTCCATTATTTGCTCGTATGCTTTTAATAAGTTTTTAAGATTTTTATGCGGCTTGACATTTCCAACAGCCAAAAAATAAGGCTTTTCATGCAATCTTTGATGTATCTTGCTATTTTTCCATGTTTGATCCATCCCATTATGGATTTTATATATATTATTTTTTTGATGGTTTAATAATCTGGTGAATTCATCCTTTGTAAATTCAGATACACAAATAATGGCATCGGCATGATTTCTAACAGCTCGATACAGCAAGTTTGCATATAGTTTTTTATGAAAGCCCTTTACATATTCAGGGTTGGCTATATGAAATACATCATGGACTGTAACTAGCATTTTCCCGCTGTATAAAATTGGTATATTGATATGAGGAACCCACAAAAGAGATGTTTTTTTTGGAATTTTTTTTAAAGAAATAAGTTGTTCAGCCGGGGAATATATTGGCGCAGTAAATTCAACCTTATTAACCTTTCCATGAATAAAGTTTATTTCGCTTAAATTCCCCATTAAAGTGAAATCAATACCATCCAATTCATTAATGACTAAAGGAAGAACATTTTTTATATAAGTACCGATACCTGATGCGTTTATCATTCTTGTATCGATTGTTATATGTGATTTCATATACATAGCCCCCTGCATCAGTATCCGATTTAACAATGTTTGCTATAGCATTCTCTATATAATTAATTTAATCAAAAAAATCGCTTTTGATAATAATTTTTCTAAATTGACATTATATATATGTATTATATTAGAGATCTTTCATCGAGAATTAGTTAGATAGTTACTTATAATAACTATACAAATAGGGTTCTTCTCAATTGAACAGTGAAAAAACTAACCATTTTTCAAATTAAGTATTCTTCAGAATTTTTTAATTTTCCTAATAACGAACCAGATATGGAACTTTCATCGCTAGTCTTTTCGTTTTTATCTCATATTTTTATCTAAAAGCCCTGCAATTTTAAAATTTCAATGGATATTTCAATAATCGAATTTTAATATCTTTGCGACTTGAAGCAGTACATGGAGGTTTTTCCATCTGCAACTGATCCAATAAACAAAACATTTACTTTATTCTTTTTAAAGACTTGTACACCAAACTTTTCTTTTTTAAGCATCTACTATTTCGTTATTATATAAAATGAATCTAAGTTTTCACATTAAGACCTAGCACCAATTTGCATGATTACTACTTTTTACACAAGGCAATAGAGTAGCAATGTTTAGTTCATCTTATATAGCTACATTTATTTCCAGAAATGTATATAGCCAATAAATTGTTTTTACACTCTTTCACACAACGGTAACTTTTTGGACTTTTCCTGAAGAGTTTTTAGTAACTTATCTTTAGAATAAAAATCATCTGCACTGAGAATAATTGGATATTGCTTTTGTTTTCCTAATTAAAGAAAGATAGGTATAAAATATGAAGGTAAATTATAACCATAAATATATTCAGGCAGGTGGGCAAGCATGTCTTTCTTAAAGACAAGAAAGATTTTATAATTTTTACTACTTTTCCCAAATTAAACCTTGTGATTCTTCTATTTTTTCAACAACAAGCTAAAGCTTTAGAATTAATCAAATTGTTGCTTCGAACCATCATCTTTTAGATCTTCATAATAACTTTGATTAATTTTTTTCATGTATTAAGCAACTCCTCCGTGTCACAATCGTCTTAGTCAAAAATATCACCGTTAATTTTTTCTATAATTATTAAGACCGGTTTAATAAACCTGTTGACTTTATATAGTCGCTTAGACCCTATTATTTACTTGAGTCATTAAATATTTTAAAATTTAATAAGCTCCTTTTCTTAATAAAACCTGCCAAACTGTTAGTAAAAAAATCTTAATATCTAAATGGATAGATTGGTTGTATACATAATATAATTCTAAATCTACTCTTTCTGGATATCCTACCTCACTCCGGCCACTTACTTGCCAATACCCAGTAATCCCCGGCTTAGCAGAAAGAAAAACATCTTTCTTAACACCATATTCTTTTAGTTCATCTTGTACAATTGGCCTTGGACCGATTAAGCTCATATTTCCTTGTAAAACATTAAAAAGCTGTGGAAGTTCATCCAGACTTGTTTTTCTTAAAAAGCTCCCTAATTTCGTAATTCGAGGATCTTCGTCTGGTTCTAGTTTATAATTATTCTTTATATACTTTTGATATAGAACCTTGTTTTCCTTTAATTTCTTATCCGCATCTACAATCATCGATCGAAATTTATAAATATAAAAAAGTTCACCGTTCTTTCCCACTCTTTTTTGTTTAAAAATAAGTGGACCTTTATTTTCACCAAATAAATAGAAGACACTAATGAATAAAAATAGGGGTGATAAAATGATCAAAGCTATGAAAGAGATAACTAAGTCAATAGACCTTTTACACGTAGCATATACTTTTGAGTTATTCGGTATATTAACAGATATTTCTTTCGAATTAGATTGAACTGACAATTTCTTGCTATATCCCAATTCAGACAAGTTCGCTACTCCCCTTCTTTAAAGAATTTAGCCTTTCTTCCAAGAAATGAATTAGTTCATCGTTAATCTCATTATGCTGTAATGCAATGTCAATTGTTGAAGTCACAAACCCTAACTTCTCCCCAACATCAAATCTCTTTCCTTCAAACTGATAAGCAAATACTCTCTGAATCTGATTCAACTTCTGAATCGCATCTGTCAACTGAATCTCCCCGCCAGCACCCTTTTCTTGCTTATCTAAGAACATAAATATCTCAGGAGTTAAGAGATATCTGCCGATAATAGCAAGATTAGAAGGAGCTGTCCCTTGTTTAGGTTTCTCTACAAATTTATCAACTTGATAACTGCGTCCATTTTGTGACGCCGGGGAAATAATCCCATACCGATGTGTTTCATTTTCCGGCACTTCCTGTACTCCGATTACAGAGGAATGTGTTTCTTCATATTGATCAATGAGTTGTTTTAAGCATGGTGGATCGTTTTGAACGATGTCGTCGCCAAGCAGGACCGCAAATGGCTCGTCGCCGATAAAGTTGCGCGCACACCAGACAGCATGCCCCAGGCCGAGCGGTTCTTTCTGCCGGATATAGTGGATATTGGCTAAGTTGGATGAATAGCGGACTTTTTCCAGAAGTTCGAACTTCCCTTTTTCAGCAAGGTTTTGTTCGAGTTCCCAAGCGTTGTCGAAATGGTCTTCAATTGCGCGTTTTCCTTTTCCGGTTACAATGATGATGTCTTCGATGCCGGATTCAACGGCTTCTTCGACTATGTACTGGATCGTAGGCTTGTCTACAATCGGCAGCATTTCTTTCGGCATGGCTTTTGTTGCAGGCAAAAATCGTGTTCCGAGCCCTGCAGCCGGGATAATTGCCTTTCTCACTTTTTTCACGTAAATTCCTCCTTATTCTAATTGATTTTTAAGATTTGCGCAGTGCGATAAAAACAATCGATGTTTGTTCTTCCAACATTCGGGTATAAAAATAATTATCGGGCATCTAACCCGCCCTCACACCACACTCTTGACGACAGGCGTCTAAGGTGCACACACACCCACAGCATGGCCGAGTGCCTCGCACGATAACGGATGAGAGACATACCCGAAAACAGCTGTTCCAAAATCAAACAACGTTGGATAAAACTGTTTGCTAAAAACAGCGGAGCAGCCCACATAGCATCATTCATCTACCCGGAATGTTAAAAAAGAAAGCCGATTAAAACAAACCAAACAATTTCTTTTGTTTTACCGGCTGCGGAATTTCTCTGTAGATAGCTTGGTCTTTGGCAAGCAGTTCGGCGTTTTCCGTAAAGAAATAGAGCATATCCGCACCGTATTTCTTTTCAATTTCGTCCGCTGCTTCATCCATTTTAAAAGCACGCGTTTTTACATTATGGGCGTCTGATGCAAGAAAATGGGCGAGATTTGCTTCAATCAGCTGTTCGGTGAATTTTTTAATCTTTTTCCCGAAAGCGCCTGTTAAGCTTGCAGCCGTAATTTGGGTCGCCACACCATTATTCACCATTTCATACAGCCGTTCCGGATGCTGGATCAGCTCTGCGTTCCGCTCCGGATGCACGATAATCGGCATTAAGCCCTTCACTTGTATCTCATATAAAAGGGTTTCCGCATAGCGCGGCACATGCCCCGAGGGGAACTCGATAAACAGGTAAGAAGTGCCGGCCAACGTTTGAATTTCGCCTTTTTCATAGTCTTGCAAAATTTCGCCGTAAATCCGGTTTTCCTGCCCCGGCAGAATTTCTAGATCAATCTGTTCTTCTTTCAATCTTTTATTTAACTCATTTACTTTTTGAATGATTCCAGTTTTGCGGTTTTCATATTTTCCATTCATATGATGAGGGGTAGCAATAATCTGCTTGATCCCCTGGGAGACGGCTTGTTTTGCCATATCAAGGCTGTCGTATATCGTTTGCGCACCGTCGTCAATTCCCGGCAAAATATGGCAATGAATATCCATCATCCCGTACCCCTCCAAACATGTTAAAAAATGAAATTTCGTTTCAATGAAAACCAAACCCTATACAAAATTATAGTGCATTCTTACCATTTTTCAATAGTGATTGGAAAACTTTTCACGCAAATATTGTCAATCTTTTCCGTAATAGTAATAATAATGCGTGTTTTGGGTTTTCTTGTTGTTCAGGACAACGCCAAGCAGATTGGCATTGGCAGATTCCAGCAATTCTTTTGCCTTTTTGACAGCTTCCACTTCCGCTTTCCCGCTTGAAACGACAAGAATCGTGCCATCACACTGATTGGTCAGCACCTGCGCATCGGTCACAGCCAAAACCGGCGGGGTATCCAGTAAAATAATGTCGTACTGTTCTTTTGCTTCTTTTAAAAATTCCTTCATTGCCCGTGAGCTTAACAGTTCTGCCGGGTTTGGCGGAATTGGGCCGCTCGGCAGGAGATGCAGATTTTTCACATCACATTTTGAAACAGTCTCCAGCAATGTCCCCTGCTTGGTCAAAACCGTTGTCAGTCCGAATGTATTGGTCATGCCGAACGTATAATGGACGGTCGGACGCCGCAAATCGGCATCGGCGAGCAGCACCTTTTTTCCTTGCTGGGCAAAAACGACAGCGAGGTTGCCGACAATCGTCGATTTCCCTTCTCCAGGCCCGCTTGAGGTAACCATCAGAAGTTGCAGGTCATTGTCAACGGAAGAAAAACTGATATTTGTACGGATTGTCCGGAACTGTTCGGAAATCGGTGACTTTGGATTTAGCTTTGCGATTAATTTTCTTCTCGTGTTCAACAGCTTTGTTTTTTTAGGCGCCAACCGTCTCAACCTTTCCTTTTGTTTTTTTTCCTGCACGGTGCAAACCATTCAGTTCCTGATCATCAATCTGCCCGATCACGCCGAGGACAGGCAATTGCAAAATTTGTTCAACATCTTGCTCATCTTTAATCGTATTGTCGAGGTATTCAAGCAGAAAGGCAATCCCGACACCCGCCATCAGGCCGACCACAAGCGCAATTGCAATATTTAAAAGCGGTTTCGGGCTGACAGGTCCCCCGGGCACTTGTGCTTTTGAAATGACAGTCACATTGTCGACTTTCATAATGTTTTTGACTTCTTTTTTGAACACTTCCCCGATTTTGTTGGCAATTTTGGTTGCCATATACGGGTTTGTATCTTTTACTGTCAAGGTAAAGACTTGTGAATTTTGCTCCGTGCTGACTTCAATTTTGCTGTTCAGTTCGTCTGTTGTCATGTTGAGTTTCAGTTCGTCAATCACTTTATCGAGAATGGATGGGCTTTTAATAATCACATTATATGTATTGACCAGCTGAACATTTGTTTGCACGGCATTAGTGGTATACATCGTTTGGTCATCGCTTGCTTTATTGACAAGGATTTGTGTCGAAGATTCATAGACAGGCGTCATCACAAAATAGGTCACAATGGCCGTCACAATCATCGCCCCCAGTGTAATCAGCGCGATCATGGAAAGCCGTTTGCGCAGCACCTGCATCAATTCTTTTAAACTAATTGTCTCTTCCATAAGTTCCTCCCTTTAGATCTGCAGCACAAATGCGAAATAGATAGAAAACTATCATACATTATATCATAGATCCTCCCGAAATTTGCGGGAAACTGAAATAAATTTAAACAATTTGATACACTTTGTATTAAACCACAATATTTTGCAAAAAGAAACCGGTTGAAAAATCTTTCTGCCTTTACCTGTGGCGGATTTTCTTTCACTTTTGGTTGTGCAATTTGTCTTTTTTTGTCATAATTTTTGTAGGTTCGTAAGGACGTTACACATGAGAATGAGCGGGGGTATGAGAGATGAAAATGTTTACGGCGATTTTGTCGGTTGTTGCCGCCATTGCCGTATTTGTAGCCGGGCACCTGTACTGGGAGTATAAAACGGATCCAAGCCGTTTCAAGCCGGCTTCTCGGGAAGTGAAAGCGGTAAAGGCAAAGGCGGAGCCGGCTGCCGGGAAAAAGCATGAGGCAAACAAAACAGACAAGCCGGCTTCTTCCCTGGCTGATTATACGAAAAACTGGCCTAAAAAAGCCCGGTCGGATTTTAAAACCGCGCTTTCCAAAGAGCGTGCCTACAAAATTGCGATTGTCGGTTCGGATGCGATGGGGGCGGATACGAACGGCTGGGGGCCGCAGTTGAAACAGGCATTGCAAGATGCGTACGGCAGCTATGTGTCGGTTTCCCTTTTTGCCTATCATTTAAATTCCGATGAGTTTATCCGGGAAGGCAAGTATAAAGACGTCGCCCATTTCAAACCGGATCTCATTTTGTTTGAGCCGTTTATTTTAATCAACAACGGGGCTGTGGCGATGGACAATCAGCTTGAGGATATCAAAACGGCCGCTGCTGCCTGGGGTGATGCAGTGCTTGTGATCCAGCCGTCATACCCGCTCTATAAGGCGGCAAACTATCCGGCGCAGGTGAAAGAGCTTGAATCGTACGCAAAAAAAGAAGGCTACACGTATCTGGACCACTGGAAAAACTGGCCGGATCCGGACAGCGACGCATTTAAATCGTATGTCACCTTTCAAAACGGCGAGCAAACCTCCCCGAGCAAAAAGGGCACAACAGCATGGTACGACTACTTGCGCAAGTTTTTTATCGCAGATTGAGGAAACCGTTCGGCAGCCTTGGGAAACCGGGGTGCCCTGGACGGGGGAGGCAAGGGCAAAAGCGGCGAACACCCAATCATCGTGGATGCTCGCCGCTTTTTTAGTTTATCAGTTTTTAGTTCGTTTCATGTTGCTTTCGCTACCCCGGATGTATTGCCTTCACGGGCACGCATTCAGTGCTGCCTCTCTTTTTGTTCCATATTCTTTTTGATTTTCTCGAGGGCTTGCCTCCGCCATTTTTTTACCGCCTCCGCGGACTTGCCTTCGCGGGATGCGATTTCGCCTTGTTTCAGTTGTTCATAAAAGGCAGCCACTACCCACTTTTTCTCTTTTTCCGAAAGGCCGTCGCAATACGACAGCAACGTTTCAAGTTCAAGCGGGGGGCGGAGCGACTCGTCCACTTTCACATTCCAAAATTCCTCTTTCGGGTACGCAAACATTTCTTCCTCCCTCCGCTTTTTCGTAAGTTCAGTCAGCATTTTCCCGCGGATCGTGTTGTATGCGTAACTTGTGAATGACCCTTTGTCATCCTGCCTGTTTTGATACGCTTCCCACAGTGCAATCATGCCGATCTGCTCAAATTCATCGATGTTTTTGTAAATGCGGAGTTTGCGGATCATATGAAAAATCATCGGCCGGTATTGCCGGAGCACTTCTTCAAAACTTTCCATTTTGCTTCCCCTTTTGGAAAGCGCGCTTTCCTTGAATTCCCGGGTTGATTGTAAAATAACAGGTTCAAAGGGAGAGGGCGAACCGGCAATGTGCATCTTTTCGTTTCCAAAACATCCAGTTTTCCGCGCGAAAATTTAATGTTTTTTTAAGGGGAAACGTGAAATTTTGCCCAAAATTTACACGGATTATAAATAATAACAAAATTGTAAATTCATACTTTATTTTTTTGGGATTTATAGTATAATAGGACCAGGGAACAAATGATATCCCTCTCTTTCAGGGGAAGGATATTTTGGCAGCAGCAAGACACGGCACCCCTGGCCTCCTGCCCTTCATACAGAAGAGAGGGAATGCACAATTGACAACAGGGGGGAGTTTTTTAGATGAATAAAACAGATTACCTCATTAGAGAAGAAACGATGGCGCTGGATACCGCATTTGACCCGGAATATCAGACAATCATTTATGATCAGGACGGCGTTTTTCACTCACGGAAGAGCAAGCTTGAATTGTTGCGGGAAGCTTGCATTCATTACCGGATGTGCGATTTTGAAGGCGTTCTCAAAGGCACAAAACAAATTTTTAACTTTAATAAGGCACCGGTTGTGTTGGGGGATGGTTTGATTGCAACGCCGACAAAATCCCCGAGATCGTATGACTGCCAGTTCATTTTCCTGGCAAACGTAATAGACTTTGATGCCACGGCGGACGGCCTTTATGTTACTTTTTCCAATCAGCAACAGCTGAAACTGAACTGCTCCGTGCATACTTTTCAGAAACAATTCAGCCGCACGATTATTTGTGCCGGCTATTACTATGGTCTCGGAAAATACATACCATGGAAGAAAATTATCTAGAGGCTATTTTCCGATAGTTTGAGAACGGGCGTGCAATCGTTGAAATTGGGCGCTACGCCGAACGCACATCCACTCTGCAACACCATCCAACTTATGTACGCATGCGTTTCCTTCATTCCAATTTTGGAGCTGGACGGAGATGATGCGCATGCGTTCCCTTTACCCACCGATTACTCACGCTCCACAAAATATCACAGCTCTGTTGCCTGCTTCATGCAAATGGGTGCTCGAGCTTGTTGTAAAAGCTTAAGTTCATTTTTTATATGAACTCCTATCTCCTTCTTCTATTGCAAATTTCCATATTTTTTGATTGTGTCGGTCTCCCCTATTTGATTTGGCCAGGATTGTGAAGTGCCGATCCTGTATTTTGGTGTGACTGACTAAATTTTGAACATGACTTTGATTTGTATTTTTTCTTCCATTTGCGCCGGGCCGGATGTCAAGCCTATCCACCCATATCTTTTGCATTTTCCGTTTATCGGCCTGTGATCAGGGAATAGGAAAGATGAACAATATGCATGGGAGGAATGAAAATGGATCAAGACTCCATGAAGGACAAGCTAAAAGGAAAAGGGAACAAATTGAAAGGCGAAGCAAAAGATACTTGGGGTGAAATCACCGGCGATGCGGAAAAACAAGCTGAAGGCAAAATGGATAAATTGAAAGGCGAGGCCCAGGACTCGGTCGGTGATGCAAAAGACCGCCTCTCCCGTAAGTAAGCCATTTGCTTTTGGTAAGATGCTGGAAGGCAATGGAGCTTTTGGACTTCCAACACGACGAAACGGTTTAATGCGGATTTGACGCCCATGCCGTAAAGGATTCGGTACGAGCGGAAGAATCAAAATCAGCCGCTGTCGCCGTACATTTTCAGATAGATTTTTAAGCCCGGATATCGAAATCCGGGCTTTTTCATGTGGATATTTCCGTGGAAATATTGCTGGTTTTGTCGAAATTACGCCTATCCTGTCATCTTATCATGCCCGCAAAACGCCAATTTTTGCAGCGTATGGGAATGTTAGGCTTTGGCATGGGTTGTGACAATGCTGGCCGAATTTTAGATACAAAGTTTTCTAAAAACGCACCCGGAGCTGATTTAACGTAGACGTTCCTACCACAGGGAACGTGGCAGCTGAAAGCAACTGGCGAAATTTTATAGAAAGATGGCAGGGTCAAATATTTTCGCGGGTCTATTCTTCTATCATATCGAAGAAGGGCTTGCAGCAAATCGAATTTGTTCAGAAAATCCTGTTCAACATGCACGGTTGCCCATTTTTCATTGAAATGTTTCCCGTGGAACATTGCGGGCGGAACAGAAAAATCGGGTTAGCGCAGATTTTGTCGAATCATTTGGTTCTTTGTAAAAAGTAACATAGGGCTGGCCCGGAAAAAGTCATAAAAAACAGCATGAGTGTCTATATGAAGAAAGTAACGGGTTTTTAAGCTGCTTGTTAACGTAGAGCATGTCTAGGTTAAGAAAGCGGCGGGAATTTTGCCTGTTCCTTAACATAGAGCCCTTCTATATTAAGATAGCAGTCAGGTTTTCGAGCGTTACTAAACATAGAATCTCTCTTCGTTAAGAAAGCAACGGCAGTTTCAGCTGCTTGTTAATGTAGAAAACATCCATGTTTCTGCTGCATGGCCGTTTCTTGCTTTAAAAAACCCAAAGCGGGCCGGGGCCCGCTTTGGGGGTCATACCGCCAAGTATCTTGCCTCCGGTTGATCCTATTCCTATACGGCAATGGCAAAGGCGCTTCGGTTATACCGCAAAGTATCTTGCCTCTGGATGGGAGAACACGAGCGCGGTGACGGCGGCTTCGGGTTCCATCATGTAGCCTTCGGTCAAGTGGAGGCCGATTTTTTGCGGTTGCAACAATTTAAACAGTTTGGCCTGGTCTTCGAGGTTCGGGCAGGCCGGGTAGCCGAAAGAGTAGCGCTGGCCCTGGTATTTGGCGGCAAAGCGTTGCTGCATTGTGAAATCAGCCGGGTCCGGGAAGCCCCATTGGCCGCGTATCAGTTCATGCAGTCGCTCGGCGAAACCTTCTGCCGTTTCGAGGGCAAGCGCCTGGAGAGCATGACTTTTGAAATATTCGCCCGCTTCTTTCAAATAGCGTGCATGATGGCGGATGTTTTTGCCGGCGACGACCGCGAACATGCAGACATAATCTACGACCCCGCTGTCCACGCTCCGGACATAATCGGCAAGGCACAAATACGGCGGCTTTGCCTGGCGTGGGAACGTGAATCGCTCTAGGACGGATAAAGATTTCGGATCTAATGTACCAGGCTCTCCAGCTGGTTCATAAACAATCAAAGTATTCCCATCCGACTGGGCAGGGAAAAACTGGTATACAGCGGAGGGCTGAAGCAATTTTTCTTTCATCACCCATTCGCGCAGTTCATCCACCTGCTGTTTCAACTTGAGGGCGCGTTCGTCTCCCTCCGCAAGCAGCTTTTCGACGCGGCCTTTCAATCCTAAATGGTGGCCGAGGAGCATTTGCATGTTCACGTAGGGCTCGATATGGGCAAGCGGATAATTGCGCAGCACATGCCGCTTCAAATCCGCCGGCTGGTATACCGGCGCATCCGGGGATACCGAAGAACGGCGCGGTAAAGTCGCAACAGGTGCCCCGCCGGCATTCACGGCCGCCACCCTGGTCCCGCCGCTGCGCTGATTGGCAAGTTCCGTTTCGAGCGAGCTGCGTTCCGATTCATCCTGCAATTTGTTCGCAAGCGTGAGGCCCTCCATTGCGTCTTTTGCATACAGCACAAGCCCCTCATATTGTGGAGCGATTTTATTTGCCGTGAATTTCCGCGACAGGGCTGCGCCGCCGACCAATATCGGCTGGCGGATGCCCGCTTCCCGCAAATCCTGGGCAGTGACGACCATTTGCTGGGCGGATTTGACAAGGAGGCCGGATAGCCCGATTACATCCGGTTTCTCTTTACGGACGGCGTGGATAAGATCAGCCGGCGCCACTTTGATGCCAAGGTCGACCACTTTATAGCCATTATTTGACAAAATGATGTCGACCAGATTTTTGCCGATATCATGGACGTCGCCTTTCACGGTTGCGAGCAGCACTTTCCCTTTTGTGCTTGTTTCATTTTTTTCCATAAAAGGCTCAAGGAATGCGACGGATGCTTTCATCACTTCCGCACTCTGCAAGACTTCTGCGACGATGAGCTGGTTGTCGTTAAACAGGCGGCCGACTTCCGCCATCCCGTCCATAAGCGGGCCGTTGATAATGGCGAGCGGATCCGGGTATTCCTTCAAAGCCTGTTCAAGATCCGGGATGAGGCCTTCTTTCGTCCCTTCGACAACGTAATTCGCAAGCCGTTCGGCAAGCGTCATCGTGCTCTTTGGCGCTTTTTTCTCCTGCACCTTGCCGCGGTAATATTCGGTGAACGCGGCGAGGGCTTCGTCACTCGTTTCAAACAACAGTTTTTCGGCCATTTTCACGTTTTCTTCCGGGATGGACGCAAAACGTTCGAGTTTTTCTGTGTTCACGATGGCGTAATCCAGCCCGGCTTTCGTACAGTGGTAGAGAAAAACTGAGTTTAGCACTTCACGCCCGGCAGGTGGCAGCCCGAATGAAACATTGCTGACGCCGAGGATCGTCTGGCATTCCGGCATTGCTTCTTTGATGAGGCGGATGCCTTCGACTGTTTCTTTTGCTGCGCCAAAATACTGCTTGTCGCCGGTGCCGGCCGGGAACACGAGCGGGTCAAAAATGAGATCACGCGGGTTGAGCCCGTACGTATCGACGAGCAGGTCATAAGAGCGGCGCGCTATCTCAAGTTTCCGTTCGGCAGTGACAGCCATCCCCTCTTCATCGATCGTGCCGACGACAACGGCACCCCCGTATTTTTTGAGGAGCGGGACGACTTTTTCAAACCGTTCCGTCCCGTTTTCAAGGTTAATGGAATTGACAATGCTTTTTCCCTGGCAGTATGTAAAAGCTTTTTCGATTACGTTTTCGTCCGTGGAATCGATCATAAATGGCACTTTCACTTTTTTTACGGCGATCGAAATAAAATTTTCCATATCGCTGATTTCATCGCGGTCCGGGTCGGCGAGGCAGATGTCGATGATCTGTGCGCCGTTTTTAACCTGGGTGCGGGCAATTTCGCTCGCTTCTTCCCATTTGCCTTCCGCGATCAGGCGCCGGAACTTGCGCGAACCGATGACGTTTGTGCGTTCGCCGACAAAAATCGGGCGGGTGGACGGGTCATCGTAAATAAAGGGTTCGATGCCGGAGACGGCGTGGTGTTCTTGTTTTGCAGGCTGGCGCGGCGGGAGCCCGGCAAGTGCTTCATTCAGTGCTTTGATATGGGCAGGTGTTGTGCCACAGCAGCCGCCTGCGATGTTGAGCCAGCCTTTTTCGGCGAAGCCTTTCATTTTGACAGCGAGCGATTCCGGTGTTTCGTGGTAATGCCCTTCTTCGTCGGGAAGCCCG
Source organism: Weizmannia agrestimuris (assembly GCF_943193165.1). Taxonomy (NCBI): domain Bacteria; kingdom Bacillati; phylum Bacillota; class Bacilli; order Caryophanales; family Bacillaceae; genus Heyndrickxia; species Weizmannia agrestimuris. Next base: position 3,631 of record NZ_CALPDC010000041.1, on the reverse strand, counting down.
GCGTTCGGGTAGCAGCTCACTGCCGTTTTGGCGAGCCCCGCGAGTGTGCGGATCGAGTCGGCCATGAACTCCGGGCCGGTCGCGCAGTTAAGCCCGACTGCGGCCGGCTGCATATGCTCGACGGAAATGTAAAATGCTTCGATGTTCTGGCCGGCAAGCGTTGTGCCCATCGGTTCGATGGTGCCAGAGATGAGAAGCGGCAGTTTTTTTCCGGTTTCGTTAAATGCGTCCGTAATGCCAAGAAAAGCGGCTTTGACGTTCAGCAAGTCCTGCGATGTTTCGAGAAGGAGCACGTCGGCCCCGCCTTTTATGAGCCCGCAAGCCTGTTCCTGGTAAGCGGTTTTGAGCGCGTCAAAAGTGGTGCCGCCTGTGACGGAGAGCGTCTTTGTTGTCGGGCCCATCGAACCGGCGACAAACCGCAGCCGGCCGGGTGTGGAAAATTTTTTGGCAGCCTGCTTGGCGATGCGCGCGGCTTCGATGTTGATTTTTTCAGCGAGATGCCCGAGGCCGTACTCGTTAAGGACGATGGACGTTGCGCCAAATGTGTTCGTTTCGATGATGTCGGCCCCCGCTTCGAGATATGCTTCATGGATCGAGCGGATGATATCGGGCGCTGTGAGATTCAAGTGTTCATTGCAGCCTTCGTATGCTTCGCCGCCAAAATCTGCGGCGGAGAGGTTTTGCTGCTGAATCATCGTCCCCATCGCCCCGTCAAGGATGAGAATGCGGTTTGCAAGCTGCTGTTCAAATAACGTTTGCCCCATGAAAAATTCCCCCTTTGGTCTGTTGCTTGGTTGCACGTTTGGTGTGTTATATTCCAAAAAGATAGTTTGCAAGGTTCATGCTTTCTTTTGCGGACATTTGAGACTCCCACGGTTAAAGTCGTAAGCCCCAGATCTTACGATGTGACGGGTGGGATTCTTGAATACTTAGAGCTTGCTGAACGAATCCGACGCTGAGTTTGTGTCCAATTTATCTGCAACCTCTTTCTCAAAATATAGAAGAATCCTTTTGCGAAAAGGGATGATTTGATCTTCTCCATACGTTGAATCGGCTTTCGCGTGCAGGCATTTCCCTGGATTTGTTGTAAATCCCTTGCATTAAATGGTTGCCAAAGCTGTCAGCAACCTTTCCAAGTCTAGGAATTTTGCTTATTCAGCAAGCCCTACTTAAGCGTTCGCAGTCCATTTCTGTTGTAAAAGACTTTGCTTAGACGATTCCTGCGCCTCGCACTGCTGTTTTTTCGTGGATGTAGCGTGTGCATTCTACCGTCAGTTCGTAGCGTTCGAGCGGCGTAATTAAGTAAATGCCGTTGAAGTAGCCGAGGGCCGCGTCGATCAGGGTACGGCTGATCGCAAGGCTTTCTTCACGCGCTTTCGCAGGGTCGCCATTTGTTTTTTCCATCGCCGCCAAAATATCATCCGTCAGTGTGATGCCCGGCACTTCATTGTGCAGAAAGACCGCGTTCCGGTAGCTGGTAAGCGGCATAATGCCAAGATAGATCGGCGCGTCCAAATGCTTCGTTGCTTCATGGATTTGCTCGATTTTTTCCGTGCTAAATACAGGCTGGGTGATAAAATAATCGGCACCGTGGCGGATTTTGCGTTCCAACCTCCCGACCGTTTTATCGAGATTGCGGACGTTCGGGTTGAATGCTGCCGCGACGGAAAAATTCGTTTTCCGCTGAAGCGATTTGCCGGAATGGGAAATGCCATCATTGAATTGCTTGATCATTGCGATCAGTTCCATGGATGACAAATCGTATACGCTCGTCGCTCCCGGGAAGTCGCCGATTTTTGTCGGATCCCCCGTGATGGCAAGCACCTGGTCAATCCCGAGCGCGGCAAGGCCCATTAAGTGCGACTGCAGCCCGATCAAATTGCGATCACGGCATGTAATATGAACAAGCGGCCGGATGCCATGTTTCTCTTTTAAAATCGCAGCAATCGCTGTGTTGCTGATGCGCGGGCTCGCAAGCGAATTGTCGGCCATTGTGAGGGCATCAATGCCGGATGCCTGCAACGCTTTTGCTCCTTCGAAAAAGCGGGCCGTGTTCAGCGTTTTCGGTGTGTCCAATTCGACAATGACGGAGCGGCGTTTTTTTACGATTTCATGCAACGGCGGTTCGTGCTGCGCCGGGGCGGCCGCGATTTCAATTTTCGGTGGGCGGACCGTTTTTTCTGTGACAGGCAAAAGCCCCTGCACCCCGTCTGCGATTGCTTTGATGTGAGCCGGGGTCGTGCCACAGCAGCCGCCGATCAGGCGCACACCCTGTTCGACCAGTTTTTCGGCGCATGTTTTAAAATAATCGGCGTTATTTGTGAACGTGAACCGGCCTTCCTCGTAATCTAAAAGACTCGCATTCGGGTATGCGGACAAAAAGGCACGCTTCGGTATCGGGATTTCTTCGAACGCCTGGATCATGTGGTGCGGGCCGAGCCGGCAGTTTAGGCCGGTCACATCAGCGCCGCGGTTTTCAAGTTCCTTGAAAGCATCGCGGACCGGGGTTCCGTTTTGGAGCACGCCCGGTTCGATAAGCGAGAACTGGGCGATGACCGGGACATCCGCTTCTTTTTTCGCAATGTCTACGACCGTATACAGTTCTTCCGCGTCAAAATACGTTTCCAAAAGCAGGGCATCAACTCCTTCGTTCAGGAGGTGAAAAATCTGCTCGCGGAACGTACGCTTGATTTCGGCAAGTGTTGCTTCGGTTTTACGCTGGCCGCGGATGCCGCCGACTGTGCCGAGTATGAATGTATCGCGGTTTGCCGCTTCTTTTGCGATCCGGACGGCCGCTTTGTTGATATCTTTTACTTTTTCCTCCAGGCCATACTGTGCTAGCTTGATATAGTTGGCGCTGTACGTGTTTGTCTGGATGACAGATGCGCCTGCTTCGATATAGGCGCGGTGGATCGCGTGGATGTCTTCCGGATGGGTCAGGTTGAATGACTCATAACATGTGTCGGCGCCGTATGCATACAGCAGTGTCCCCATTGCCCCGTCCGCAACAAGGATGCGGTTTTTTAACGTTTCGAGAAGGTCCAAATTTTTACACTCCCTTTGAATGATATGAAAAAAGCCTCCCAGAAAAGGAGGCAAGATGACAACATGCTCCTTATCTTTTCAGGTATACCTGTTGGATTTAGCACCGTGCCGTATGGGCTGGTTGCTGAGGTTTCATCGGGCCAAGTCCCTCCGCCTCTCTTGATAAGGCTATTCGATTGAACGTACTTAAAATTTTGACTTATTTATACTTTACACTTTGTCGGGTGACATGACAAGGGGGAAATTGAAATTCATATTGGATGCGGTTTCGCCCCTATTGTCTAATTGGCTTTCTTTTGTCTTTTTGAGCTCTCCAAAAGGACAATTCGCCCCTGATCCGACTCTCTTTTGTCTTTTTGAGCCATTCAAAAAGACAATTTGCTCTTGGTCCGGCTTTCTTTTGTCTTTTTGAACTCTCCAAAAGGACAATTCGCCCCTGATCCGGCTCTCTTTTGTCTTTTTGAGCCCTCCAAAAGGACAATTTGCTCCCGGTACGGCTCTCTTTTGTCTTTTTGAGCCATTCAAAAAGACAATTTGCTCTTGGTCCGGCTTTCTTTTGTCTTTTTGAACTCTCCAAAAGGACAAT
>NZ_CALPDC010000040.1:0-26661 GCF_943193165.1 Weizmannia agrestimuris | reverse complement strand
TGTACAACACTATTTTATATTTTAATAACCGTAATTTGGCTTGTATCTGACAGAATCTGATTCGTTCAGCAAGCCCTAAAATAGTTTTAGGCCCATTCTTAATAACACAAATGGGCCTGTTTACGTGCAAGGTCTTGGAGATTCAGACCGGCTTCGTCTTATACCGGGTGACCCTGTTGAAGCATTAAAAAAAGAAAAGGGAGAAAGGCCGTTAATACTACCTGTTATTGACTAAGCTGCTTTTCTAATATCTCTCCCGGAAGCCCATCCATCTCACAAATCTTTACAGTACAGAAACCATTTTTTAACAGAATCTTTTTTGAAGCAGTGTTATTTGGATCTATGATTGCAGTAAGCTTATGCAGACCGGCATGATTGGCTGCGTTGATTAATTTACTGGCAATTTGACCGCCGTAACCTTTTCCCCAATATTCAGGGAGTAACATATATCCAATTTCAGCCTCACTCGGCACTTCTTCATTTAAAACCAGGCTTCCGAGCCCGATGAATTTTTTTAAGCCGACATAAACTTTAAATGTCCCAAACTGTTTAAACTTTTGGTTTCGAGCTAATACTTTTTGATATTTTTGCATTGCTTCCTCTATTGACAACGCCCGTTCCGTTATCATTGCCATTACATCCGGGTTAGAGTAAAGTTTTAAATAATCATCAAAATCATCAGATCCGAACTTTTCTAAATGAATTTCTTCCATTGTAAAAACCTCACAATATACAGTTATTAAACCGGCCGGGCTTTCTAAAAAACTGAACCGCCCGGTTGCAGCATGACGTATGCCTCATATTCCCATCGAACCTTGAATAAATCATCACTTGTCAAACGAAATTGCTTTTTCTCTCCTAAAAAAATCATAAGCATTTTCTAGTGCGAATTTGCTCTGACAAATTGCGGAAATTCTTTCGTTTTGGAGTAAAAAACAAATGAATACTTCAGGGCTTTCGCGTTTCCCGGTTCCATGCATGACAGAAGTCCCCAATTTAGTTCCATGTTACCGCCCAACTCTTTTTTACTATTTTTGTGTCCGGTCAGAAGAAAGTAAACTATAAGAGTAAGAATCGTAAAATTTACCATTTACACAAGTCCAATGGCGCAATATTCCTTCTCTTATGAAGTTGAACTTTTCCAGTAGCTTACATGATGCAGTATTCTCCAAAAAAACATATGTCGAGATTCGTTCCAGATTCCACTTGTTAAATATTTCATTCAGAAACAGCCCTAGCATTTCAGTAGCCAACCCTTTTCTCTGATGCTCAGGCGCTACAATATAATCAATTTCAGCTCGCATATTTCTTGCATTGTATCTTTTGAGCGTGATGATTCCGACAAAATCGTCTGTAGCTTTTAAATAAGCTGCATATCTTATGCCGGTTCCTTCTTTTTTCATTTGAATATTTTGTTCTATAATTTTTAAAACCTCCTGCTTGTTTTTAGCAGCCATTCTTCCAAAAAATCTCATGACTTCTTCATTAGCATATAAACTGAATAAACCGTCTAAGTCTTTTTCAGATATGCTCCTCAATATAATTTTATTATTTGCTAATAATAGCATAATATGATCCCTCATTTTTTAAATATTTGAGTCTATTATAATGAAAAGGTGACACAAGAACGAATGATAAGACATTGTTGTTGTGTAAAATATTACCCATTGAGAAAATTACCCCCCTTTTCCTACAGGGAAAAAATCATTCAGATACACCAACTTTATTACTATGATTTATCCTTAACATCCCGTACAATGCATGACTTAAAACATTTAAAAGGCGGCAACTTTGGCATTGATGCCAAACGCCAAACACTTTATAATATTTATTATCAAAAAATTCTTTCCAAAGGAGCCGTTGTCCAATGTGATGTAAGCCTCTTAAACAGCTATAAAAACTGAATAAAGGGGCTTGATCACAGTGAAGCAACGCTCATTCGGATGTCTGGTGTTTGGCCAGTGCCTGGCGAATGCAGGGGATGTGTTTTATATTGTCGCATTGATTTCCCTTGTCTATTCTGTCACGGGATCGACGCTGTTTGTGTCGCTTGTTCCATTCACCAACACGTTGACGATGTTTGTCAGCGGCTTGATTGCACCGATATTGTTGGACCGTTTTTCGCTCAAAAAGGTGCTGGTGTATTCGCAGTTGATCAAAACATTGCTCTTAATGGCATTAGCTGTTTACGCAATGGTTTTCATTCAGCCTGCTACAATTACCTTGCTGTTTCTGCTCGTTGGGCTGATTTCATTTTTTGACGGGTGGGCTTCACCTGCCAGGAGTTCCATGATCCCCCGGCTTGTTCCACGGGATCAGCTCGTAAAAGCAAACAGCCTTGTCTCTATTACAGACCAGTCCATCCAATTAGGGGGTTGGGCGCTTGGCGGGATCATCCTGTCCTCATTCGGTTCAACCGGGATGTTTTGGATCACCTTTAGTGTGTATATGCTTTCCACCTTGATGATGGGTTTCATTGTGGACAGGAAGCACGCAAACTGGCAGGAAAAACAGGGTAATGCTTTGAGGAAAGCAATGGTGGAAGGATGGCAGATCATTTTTAAAAACAGGGCGTTAAGAACGATTCACTTGCTGATGGTTTTTGAAACAGTTGCGAGTACGGCCTGGCTGTCTGCCGTCCTGTATGTTTTTATTCGGGAACGCTTGAAAACAGGGGTTGCGTGGTGGGGGTACTTAAACACGGCCTTTTTTATCGGCATGTTGCTGGCCGGCTTTGTCGGCTACAGGTCCGCCCTCATCAAAAACCGGCCGATCCTGACTGTGGTCACCGGTAGTGGGATGGTGTGCCTGACCACACTGTTTTTCGGTTTCAATACCGTTCCATGGGTAGCATTGCTGCTCATTGCGGCCAACGGGATATTCGACCAGCTTAAAGGTATCTCTTTACAAGTGATCTTGCAAACTACTGCAGACGACCGGATGCTGCCGAAAATCTATTCCACCCAAAATGCTTTGGTCACACTCGTTTTCGGGCTTTCTACCGTGGCGGCCGGGGCAGTCTCAGACCGGTTCAACATTATTTTTACATTCATCGGTGCATCCGTGCTTTTGATGATTTCTTTTGTTATTCTTTTAAAAAAGAAAAATACTTTAATCACGGAACAGCATGAAACCACCTCAGATGTACAGTAAAATAGAAACCTGCTCTCACTTCGAGCAGGTTTTTGCCAATTCGGGTGATAAAGCGGGAAGGCGGGAAGATTGGATCAGGAGGAGATCTGGTTGAAAAAATTTGCGGTTATTGAAGTGGTATTTGGATTGCTAGGTGTTCAAGTATTAAAACCATTTGCATCAATCCCACTTGATCACACTCCTAACCAGTTGTCTTAGGATTTCCAAACTCATTGGAAAACATTGACTTGGTGACGGGAATAACCTGGCCGATTCCTTTCTTTGCATGCGTTGTTCTGTTCATACTTGGGTTAACAACGCTGGGGATATTAGACCCTTTTCACCTCTCCCAATTCCGATTTTGTCATGAAATGGATGGATCTACGAGAAAAGGCACTGCCTCTGTTTCTAAAGACGGGTTATAGTTGTAGTGTATTTTTTATTAAACAATGCTTCTTTGGATCCATTTATTTTTTCGGCTATAATACTACTAAAAATAAATGATGAAACAAGATATTTCGTTATTTTCATGAGAATATCCCCAATAATAGTAAACATCTGTGCCTTTCACGTAATGTACTTTGACTTTCTCTTGACTTGGTTTATCCCATACTTCCTTTACATGCTTAGAACTTTTCCCGAATATTAAATTACCTTGAAGCACGAGAGCGTTTAATTGACAATCCGCTGGTTAGATAGAACTGTCTCGATAAAACCTCTAATTAGGGCTTGCTGAATTGAATAAGCAAAATTTCTAGATTTGGCAAGGATGCTGGCAGCTTTGGCAAGAATTAATGCAAGGGTTTTATAAAAAATGAAGGGAAAAGCTTACACTTTGAAACGCGCCCTATGTGAAGAAAGGACGTCGTTTTTTCGTGCTTCCTTAACATAGACGCGCTCTATGTAAAGAAAGGACGTCTTTTTTTCACGCTTTCTTAACGTAGACGCACTCTATGTAAAGAAAGGACGTCTTTTTTCCACACTTCCTTAACATAGACAGCCTCTATGTAAAGGAACAATGTCATTTTTCCGCGCTTCCTTAACATAGGGCTTACTGAATAACCAAAATCCCCAGATTTTTACAGTATGCTGACAGCTTTGGCAAAAAGTTCTAGAGCTTGCTGATAAATTGGGTGAAAACTAAAATCGGATTCGTTCAGCAAGCCTTCATTAGACATTTGGCGAGTTAGGGGAGCATATAGATAAAAGCCCACATCTTCCATCAATTAGGAAAAGTGGGCTTTTATTGCCGCTAAAGGCCATTCAGTACTTTGCTTCACCCCAGCACTTCTTCCGCAATAAGCCTGTAAGAATGGATCCGGTCCTGGGGAGAATGGGCAATCGTCAAAATCATGATTTCATCCGTTCCGTATTTTTCCTGTAACCTGGTGAATGCCGCGTGTACTTGTCGCGGATTCCCGATTACCATGTTTTGCTTCATTTTTGCCAATTTCTCTTTGTCTTTTCCGGTTAATGGATAAGATTTTGCTTCTTCAATAGACGGCACGGATGCTTGTCCCCCTTTTTCCGCCTGCAGCTGCCATATCAGGGAACTCCATGCCACTTCTTCCGCTTTCTCAGCTGTTTCGGCACATACTGCGGAAACGGTTAACAAAGTTTGTGGCACATCCCCCGGCTTACGGGGCGTAAAAGCCTGCTCATATTGCTTTAAAATTGCCGTGCCATCCTGTTCGCTCATGAACTGGCCAAACGCATACGACATGCCGTACCGGGCAGCCAACACGGCACTTTTGCCACTTGTGCCAAGCAGCCAGGCACGCGGCGGATCGGCCGGGACAGGGGCAGCCTTGACGCGGGAAAAAATATTGTCTTCCGGAAAATCGTGATGGAGAAAATGAAGCAATTCTTCCACCAGTTCCGGCATCTTGTACACTTTTTGCAAAAATTGATCGGATAATGCGCTGGTTGCTTCGGCAGAACCACCCGGCGCCCGGCCAATGCCGAGGTCAATGCGGCCTGGAAACAATACGGAGAGCAAATTGAACACTTCCGCGACTTTGTACGGTTTATAATGCGGCAAAAGCACGGCCCCGGAGCCGATCCGGATTGTGCTCGTATGCGCGCCGATAAATCCAAGCATCACTTCGGGCGCACTGCTGGCAAGACCCGGCAAATCATGATGTTCCGCAATCCAGTACCGCGTGTATCCGAATGACTCTCCTGCACGGGCCAGTTCCATCGCGTTGTTCAGGGCGTCTTTCGCTGTTTGACCGGAAGAAATAGGCGCCTGGTCTAAAATACTGAGTTTCACGCTTTGTTCTCTCCTTCTTTCACTTCCAGCAATGCTAAATGGTAGTCGCCGACCTGGCCTTTTTCATATAGATTCGTAATGGAAGTAGAATATTCCCGGATCGCACCCCTGAAAGCAAGCCCCTTTTCAGGCACTTCCACATCAAATTTTCCCTGATACAGCAAGGTGGCAATATCATGATAATCATCGCTTGTGACCTTGAAGTCAACCACGATCTGCTTCAGCCCCTGTACGTCCTCTTCCCGATAACGTTCCACATCAATCTTCCGTTTGTTTAATACGATATAGGATACCAAAACAACACCTGCTTTCACCTTTTGTCTCCTTTTAGTCTACATGCACGGCTGCACCAAGTACAGGAGAGAGGCTTGCCCGTGCGGCCGGTGTTTCTCGAGGGACGTGCCCAGACTAAAGCAACCCGTTGCGCTTGAAATGCACCTTAGCTGCTTTCTAAAACAAACCGGCCGAATCAAGCATCAATCGAAAGCCTTTAAAAATTGCTCCCCTTCTAGTTGTTTTGCCCAGCGCCTGAACTCGCTATGATTGATAAAGTAAATATTATGGCTTTTTTGCTTGGTTTCCGTGATGAGCTTGCAACTTTTCAAAATGTTCAGGTGCCTGGAGATCGTGGCAGGGTTCAGGTCTAATTTTTCGGCCATCTCCTGGGCTTTGATTCCTTCCTTTCTTGCAATCAAAGACAAAATCCGTATACGCATCGGCTCTGATAACGCTTTGCCAAAAAAGGAGATTTCATCCAATGTGGCCGGCGTGTCATTGATCTCAAAAGGGGAAGGAGCGGGCAATGGCTGGTCCACATATGCTGTAAGATCATAAACGAGATTTAATTCGCCCCATCCCCAAATCAGGATGAACTTTGGTGAAACAAAGTAAGAAGGAAAAAAGCGAACCACTTCGGTTTGCTTATTCTCAGGAAATTGTTCAGGAATCGTTTTTCCCTTCAGCAGCCTTCTCAAAACCTCATTTAGCCCTTTCGTATTCAGGTCCCTTGCCAGTTTGTCATTCGCTTGCTCCCAAAAAGACGCCACATGCCTTGCTATTTTAAAAAAATATTCCTCATAGTATGCAGACCATAAATCGACCAACTCTTGATGCCAAACAGGCCAATTTTCCGCAAAAGCCAACTGTTCCTGGTGCACGAATCCGCCCTTTTTTTCAATTCTTTGCTTTATTTCATTTGACGGTTCGGGCGAGTTTTCAAAAATGGTTTCAATTTCCTCCACCTCCAGATACCGGCCCAATAAGTAATAAAGAAAACGGGGACGATCCATCTGTTGAACCCAATGGATAAAATCCTGAATAGAATGGGGCTGGCTTAGCCCAATCACAAGCTCAGCAAGCTGGGCCCCCATCTCAAAACCGCCGTAGTACCTTTTGAGTAATCCTTGATTTTCCGTATAAAAATTTTGCAAGTTTATATCTTCCCATTCCAACCGCCCTTGCATGAGATAGCATTTTCTTAAAGATGCCATCATTTCAAAGACAGGAGAGGTTAAAAACTCCAATTTAATTTGAAATTCATTTGAATCAGGGGTTAATACTGCCATATGACCACAACTTTCTTATATTTTATCTATTTTCCATACAATACGAGAATAAAAATCATCGATGGCTTTAGCGACAAGTGCTTTGGAATCGGATGAAGCAATGATGTACCCGCCTCTTGTAAACGAGTCACGGCTTCCGGGGATGTGCTCCCCTACTTGATAAGCAATTTTCCATTCCACAACAGGCTCCGGGACAGAGGACCTCAGCTCCAAAGCACTCAATCGCCCTTCTTCAAGCATAAAAACTTCACTTGTGAAAATTTTGTATGCTGTGGCTGCATATCAAGATTGTGTTTCCCTTCAAAGCTTAATATGCCAAGTTCGTATTGGTTGAGACCGCTGGACAGAAAGTGCAGAAACGGAATAAAGTCCCCGCCCCGGTCTCGTATGTGCTTCAATTACAACCGGGCGTTTGTTGACAACATCCCATTTTACTTCAACATGCCCGGGACCGTATTGAACGCCCAGAACAGTCAGTGCTTTTTTGACGATCTTTTCTATTTGCTGTTTTTGCTCAGTTTCCAGGAGCGCAGGCACAATATGCCCGGTTTCGATAAAATTTGGCATACCACTCGTTTCCTTTTCCGTAATGCCAAGTACCGTATGCGTCCCTTCAGATGAAACTGTTTCTACGCTAAACTCCGGGCCTTCAATAAAAGGTTCCAAAATCCACTCAAGTTTACTTTGGGCATGAGTCCGCAGCCATTTTTCCCAATCCGATTGGTTTTTTATATAAGCAACATTTTGACTGCCAAATCCGTCATTGGGCTTGATGATCATCGGCAACAGACCGGAAATTTTTTCGGGGAGTCTGTCTGCCTTTCCGCAAAAAGTTTGCAGTTTCAAATCATCATGAGATGCAAAAGCATTTCTCATCAGATTTTTGTTTCTTGTCCGCCTTACTGTTTCAAACGGATTGGTTTTTAAATTGTATCGCTCACTCAAGTAAGCTGCTGTTTCAAGTCCCAGTTCCGTAAAACTAAGGATGAGTTTAATATCTTCATACTGGGAAAAAATTTTTTCGACCACTTTATGCGCGGCATCGGTATCCCAAATATCCGCAAAATAGATGGCCTCCGCTAATGCAGTTACTTTTTCAGAAATGCTTTTCTTTGGACGCTCAATTACGATAACATGATACCCGCATGCGTGAGCAGCTGAAATTCCCTCCTCACTCGCGCCCAATAAGATGAGCCGCTTCAATGTTTCCAACCCCCCATCGCAATTTCTTAATTTTCACCTTTTCTCATGGACAGTGATCGCAAAATCAAACTTAAACCGATTATCACAGTCATGACAGTCAACAGCAAGTATAATCTCCCCGGAAAGAATTTCAACAAACTTAACCCTGCATAACTTCCAAAGGACTCCCATAGCCCCCATACAACGCCGGCAATGCCAAAGGCCCATGAAGAGCTCAAATTCCCATGTTTTTGTAAAACCTCTGTATCTATCAATGGTGTCCAAATGATTTCACTCAGGCTGAACAAGAACATAGATAAAAAGATAGAAAACACTGTTCGGTCAATCCAAAGAAGAAAGAAGGAGCTACCAAACAACAAAAAAGACAACGCATACCATTGTTCCTTTTTCAGCTTTGGCTGAACGGAAGGAAAGATTCCTTGGAAGGCAATAACCGTTACAGCATTCAGTGTGAAGACAAGCCCCGTTGTCTTGCCGCTGATTTCACCCGATACATATACAGGCAGAGTGGAAAACATTTGAATATAAAAGAACCAGAGTAAGCCTGATCCGAATAAAAAACGGAAAAACGGACTTTTCAGCAAATGATATCTCTCTAAATACAGGTATTTAAATAGATTTAAACGATTCTCTTCTTTTTCCATGGGTGGTTCAGGAAGTAGACAGGCCACTCCTCCCGCTATAAAGTAACTGCCAGCGGCTAAAAACATTAGCCACAATGATTTTAAATCCAAGATCCAGCCGCCTGCCAAAGGCCCAATCGAAGCTCCGAGGTTTACGGCTATATTTAATAACGCAAATGCGCGCAGGCGCTTATGCTCATTCATAAACGATATTTGCGTTTTCAAGGCGACATTGTATAAAGAGATGGTAGTACCGAGCAATGCGGACAGGGCAATGAATAACGGAAAATATGGAACGATGGGAATAAGCATCAGTATACCACCGCTGGACCATAATCCAAGGATGAGGCTTAAACGCACCCCCAGCCGGTCGATCAACCCGCCAACGAATGCACCCCCGGCTTTTGAAAACAAAGTCAGACTGGCAACAATGATACTGGCTTTGGACAAATCCAAGGACTTGGTTTCAGTTAGCCATAGTGCCAAAAGCGGGGTAAAGATATAGAACCCCAGGGAATTGAAAAATCTTACTAAAAAGGACATCCATCCTTCGTTCACTTTTCTAAACATATAAGGCGCTCCTCTTAAAACTTGCATAAACATCTTTTATGATGCGGGCTGCTTGTTCAACTTGCTCCTCCGATATGTTTCGGTGAACCACAATCCGTACAATGTCGGGTAACCAGGGAAATAATGGGAGCCCTTTTTTCTTACCCAATTCTATTAAATTGTATAATGAAACCCCTCTATCATTTGCACCGGAGGACATACGCTTTTTTTCCGGCAATAAGAGGGCTTCTGTTTCAATGCGCCTCATCCATTTCCGCCGGTTTTCTAAGGGCATAGTCATAACATGTCATCTCCTTTATTTTTACTATTGCGCAATTGTACAATTACGCAATCAATTATATAAAGCGGGAAACAACACGTCAACCATAAAACGTACAAAAACCGTTAAATTACTGTCAATGAAGCGCGGCCGCATTTGGGGTTTCCCTTTTTACCAGTAAAGAACGGCAACCATTTCATTATGGGGATGCCGTTATGTTAAGAATCAAATCCGTTTCATCCCATTACCCCGGTCAGAATACCGCGCGTATAAATGTCCTCCGTATTCGGCAAGCTAACTTAAATGGGCTTTTTAAAGGTGGATAAGATGGACAATTATCGTAACGATAATACAGCCAGGCGATATAAAGCACATGTTAGTATTTTAGGGACTACGCAATTGCATTTAAGAAATCCTTATATCATTGCATGGTGGTCCGCAGCGTTTCCCGGATTCGGGCATTTGCTGTTATCCAAATATATCAGGGGATATGCTTTATTTATCTGGGAAGTTGTCGTTAATTTGAAAGCAAATGTGAACCTTTCCATGATTTACTCGTTTCAAGGAAATATTGACATGGCAAAAGCCGTACTGGACACAAGATGGCTTCTCATGTATATTCCTGTTTACCTTTTTGGCATTTGGGACAGTTATCGCACAACCGTGGATATGAATAAGATTTATCTGTTAGCAGAACGGGAGGAACACCGTTTTAATTCTTTTTCATTGGGCGCATTGGAGATTAACTACCTGGATAAGCGCAACCCCCTACTTTCCGTTATGTGGTCATTATTTGTCCCGGGATTGGGGCAGCTCTATATACACAGAGTTTTAACAGCCATTTTTGTCATTGTGTGGCTGGTAATATTTTATTATCAGTCTCATTTCCAGGAAGCGGTTATACTTTTATTTTGGGGAAAAATAAAAGAAGCAACTTCGGTTATAAACCCGGAATGGCTTCTTTTCATCCCTTCACACTTTGGGTTTGCCGCTTATGATTCGTATATGAATACAGTCGAAAACAACAAACTTTTCGATAAAGAATTACGACAATATTTAACCCGGCATTACCAGCCGGACGGTTTCCGGATACGAAAAGAACAAAAAGTGAAGTGATTGGTTTGCAGCTTTTTTCTACATTCGAAAGTAACGGATTTTTGGAAATGGCCATTTCAACACTGGAAAAGAAAGGGATTCCGAAAGAAAATATATTTGCGGTCCCGCTGGATAACCGAAAAGAAGAACGGAAAATTTTTGATACGCTCCACCGCTCGGACGGTACAAGCCTAATTGATATCGGCATGGGGATCGCCACTGCATTTTCTGTAATCGGCGCAAGCATCGGCTTTAAACTCGCCTGGGGGCCCATTTACTGGGGGCTGATTAGTGCATTTGCCGGGTTTATTGTGGGTTTTGCCATCCGGCTTGTAATGGAGCTGTTCATAAAGAAAAAGAAGCGTGTTTTAAAAGGGAAACACGCTGAAATCATTTTAATTGTTGAATGTGATTTGTCACAAGCAGAATCGGTTGAAAATATACTTTGGAGCCATTTTGCATTAGGGGTAGCAAAATTAAAATAATGGGTTTTGTAAGTACAAACAGGCCATCCTCATTGCCAAGGGGATGGCCTCTCTTTACATCGTGAAAAACATTCCACAGTGTTTCCCCTTCCCCTTACCATTCTCTCAACATACAGTGTACATGCATGGCGAGTGGCCATAAATTTATCCGTCATGAAACAAATGTGATATAGAGCAGTTCCAATATTTCCTCGGGGGAATATCCGCGCACTTCCCGTTGATACAAGTAGGCATCACTTTTTAATGCCTCGAGCAGCATGTCCGCTTTGAAGACATTGTTTCGAACGGCTTCTTTTTCATTATTCATCTCATGATACAGTTCTACCAGCAACCGGTGCAATTCATCATATAAAGGGCTGCGTGTTCCTGCCTTTTTTCGATTTGTTGTACCGGCGTCCTCCACACCTTTAAGCAATTGCATTTTGCTTTCCCTGAAACGGAGAAATATACGGAGAGCGCCGTTTAATCGCTGTTCCGGCGGCTCTTTCCGATTGTGTTCCAAATATGTATGAATGTCTTTGAAACACGAAACCACATTGCCTTTTATCAAATCCAGACATAATTCTCCTTTATTTCGATAACGGCGGTACAGCGTTCCCGGCCCAATCCCGGCTTCTGTGGCAATTTGATTCATGCTGACTTGTTCAACCCCGAACTGCTCAAACAGCCGGATTGCGGTAGCCAATATACGTTGGCGATTCTCAGCTGCATCACGCCGTTCCGCCCGTGCGGAGCCTGGTTTTTCATCCTTCAACTTTATCACTCCCGGAAAAAATCGTTGACAAGCGGAGACATCTCCGTTTAATATGAACTGGAGAGCTCTCCACTTCTTAATATTAACCAAATGAACAGGAGTTGACAATTCATGCAAAATCAATCCAGTAAAGCTGCATTGTTGGTCTTGGATATGCAAAACGGCATGGTATCCCGTTTTGCCGGAAATGAAACAATGCTGCGCCCGAATCAAAAAGCAATCGAAAGCGCCCGTGCACATCATATCCCGGTTATTTTCGTCCGTCTTGGATTTAGTAAAGGTTACCCTGAAATTAACCAAGGCCATCCAACTTATGCCCGAGTTGCTGAATACGGCGACATGACCATTTTCGATGAAGCGACACAGATCCACCCATCCGTTCAACCTTTAGAAAATGAACCGGTTGTTACAAAATACCGGATAAGCGCCTTTTCCGGCAGCAATCTCGAAATGATCTTGAAAGCCCAGGAAATTGACACACTCATTCTTAGCGGCATTACCACAAGCGGTGTCGTTTTATCGACATTGCGGGAGGCCGCTGATAAAGATTATTCCTTAATCGTACTCCGGGATGCCTGCCATGATGGCAATCCCGACATTCACCACATGCTGATGGAAAAATTATTCCCTGTCCAGGCAAAAGTAATGACGGTCAGTACCTGGGCCGGCACTTTGGATTAAAAAAAGGGCCTGTTTTGAAATCAGCAGAACAGGCCCTGCCAACCAAGTCGAAGGAAGGAATGAAACTTGTTCCACACTGGTAAAAAGAAAAACGAAGCTGCAATTGAAAATCACTTTAATCAAAAACTAATATTCCCAATGATTTTGGGTTCCATTCTCAACCCCATCAACTCTTCTATTATGTCAGTGGCGCTAATTCCAATCGGGCAGGCATTTCATGTTCCGCCTTCAGAAACCGCATGGCTTGTTGCCGCTTTATATCTTGCTACTGCCATTGGGCAGCCGGTAGTTGGGAAGCTGATCGATCTGTTCGGACCCCGTTCCCTTTTTTTAACAGCGACTTCATTGGTCGGAATTTCAAGTTTCATTGCCATTTTTGCCCCGGATTTCTGGTGGCTTGTTGCAGCAAGAATTTTGCTCGGATTGGGTACGTGCGCCGGGTATCCCGCATCTATGTACCTGATTCGCAGTGAAGCTGAACGAACAGGCGAAGCAAGCCCGGGAAGCATCCTGGCGACGCTCGGAATAGCAAGCCAAACGATTGCCGTGATCGGGCCTGCCCTAGGCGGTGTACTCACCGGTGCCGGGGGTTGGAAAAGCATTTTTATCGTCAATATTCCATTATCGCTTGCTTGCATTTTATTGGGATACTTCCGATTTCCTAAAGCCCCGCCAGAAGCGGTGGAAGGGAAAAAGCTTCTTGCCATTGATTTTACGGGCATTGCCTTATTTGGCATCACATTAACTTCCCTTTTGCTGTTTCTCATGCATCCAAGCTTGTCAAAGATTGCTTTTTTGATAGTAGCAGGGATTGCAGGGGCCATTTTTGCTGCGACCGAGTTAAAAATGAAAAAACCTTTTATCGATATTCGGGTATTCAGCGGGAATATCCCTCTGGTTCTCACTTATGCAAGAGGGTTGCTTTCAGGTCTGGTTGCTTATTCCTTCATTTATGGGTTTCCACAATGGCTGGAAGACGGAAGGGGTTTATCCGCATCTAGCGGCGGGCTGCTGATGTTGCCGATGTCTTTAACCGCCATTGCCGTAACCCGGGTGACAGGGAAAAGCCCCGCCATCCGTTTAAAATTAATAGCTGGCAGTATTGTTCAGTTTATCGCCGTCTCATTGCTGCTTTTTACTCATCATACAACGAGTGTTGTTTTGATCGCCTTTATTGTCCTTCTGCTGGGAATTCCACAGGGTCTTTTGAATCTGGGCAACCAGAATGCCGTCTATTATCAGGCGAATCCAAAACAAATCGGGGCTTCAGCCGGCTTGCTCCGAACATTTATGTACTTGGGCGCCATTCTTGCTTCGGCGGCAAACGGGCTGTTTTTAAAATCCGGGGCAAATACGCCGGGAATTCATCATATCGGCTTATTTTGTGGCGGCGTCACCTTGCTCCTCATCCTGATTACCGTGCTGGATCATTCGTTAAGCATCGTAAACGATAAAGCCGGAGTGAAAAGGTAAAGTTAAAAATGCCCGGTTTAATCAAACGTTTGATTAAACCGGGCAAATGCCGTTTCTTTCTGGCCATGTGCAGCGGGATATGTAGAATCCTTCCGCGTGAACTTTTGGCCGGATGTTGTCTGCTTTCCTTCGCTTAAATGCCTATGCCGCTTGCTATTTAAAAACCAGTTCACTTATAACTTAAATTTTGAAACAAGGGAATGGAGATGCTCCGCAATTTCCACCAGTTTATGCGCGCTTTCAGCCACTTCCTCCATAGAACTTCCAATTTGCTCGGTTGCTGCTGACGTTTCCTCAACACCTGCTGCTGATTGTTCAGTGATCGCTGCGATTTCTTGTATAGAACCATTCATTTTTTCGGTTGTGCTGGAAATTCCTGACAAATTGGCAGCCACTTTTCGAATATGGGCAACCATGTCTGAAATCCGCTCATTGATCTGCGTAAAGGTTTCCTTTGTTACGCGAACGGTTTCTGTGCCTTGCTGTACTTCCTCATAGCTTTCATGCAAAGAATCCGTTACTTCTTTCACATCTTTTTGGGTTCCTGCAACAATCCCGCTGATTTCAGTAATGGAACTTGCAACTTGTTCAGCCAGCTTCCGGACTTCTTCTGCGACAACGGCAAATCCTCTTCCGCTTTCTCCTGCCCGCGCCGCTTCAATTGCGGCGTTTAAAGCAAGTAAATTTGTTTGATCGGAAATCTCCTTAATGACCGTCACTAGTTTGGAAATTTTTTCCGAATGTTCATTCAAAGACTGAAGCTTCCCTGTAACTGATTGGAAGACCTGATCAATTTTTTCCATTTGGCCCGAAGAGCGGTCCATTAATTCATTCCCTTTATACGCCAATGCCATAATTTCATTTGTGGATTGATAAACCTCATCCGCCTGTGCATTCGCCTCCTGCACATTGGATGTGAACTGCTTCATATTTTCAGACAGCTTCCCGGATTGATCTGCCTGTTCTTCAGCTCCGGATGCCAGTTCTTCCATCGTTGCGGTGATTTGCTGCGACCCTGTTTTTACTTCATTTGCCGCTTGCGCAAGCTCCTCGCTGGAATTTGACAACAGCCCTGAAGAATCTGCAATCTCATGGATCAGGCTCTTCAGTTCATCTTGCATATGGTTAATGCCGTCCGCCAACTTGCGCATCTCATCTTTCGTCTTGACCTTGATGTGCCCAGCCGTTAAGTCATGGCCCGATATTTTCCCGATATGACCCGTTACCATTCCAAGCGGGGCGGCAATACTTTTTGTAAACAGCCATATGATGAACAGCCCGGCCAGAAGCGTAATGCCCGTGACGATTAAAAGAAAGTGAAGGATTTGTTCGGCCGGCTGGTTAAAATCTGACATATAGGCGCCTGCACAAACCGTCCATCCCCAGTAAGGATCCTTTTTTGCATACACCACTTTTTTGCCGACTTTGTGTTGATCATTCGGGTAACTGTATGAGAAATAGGTAAATCCGCCTGTTTTCCCGGCTCCAAGGACTTTATTGGCATAATGATTCCCGTCAGCATCTTTTTCATTTGAAATATTTTTTCCTTCTATAAAAGGATGCGCCACTTCAGTTCCTGTATCATCCAAAATAAACATGTATCCGTTTTTTCCCAAATCAATGCTTTTATTAACCGGACGTGTGCCATCCTTTTTCTTTTCACCGAGAATGGCAATTTTTACTTTTTCTTGTGCGTCACTTAAAGAAATTTTCCCGCTTTTCACTTCCTCATCCAGTACAGCTATCAACCGGATTGTTTCATTGACATTATTTTTTAGATTGGTTTTTCCCAGTTCATTTAAACTGGCGGCACTGCGGTTATAGCTTAAGAAACCTAAAATAAGCATTGGCACCACCAAAAGAACAATGGAAATGGCCATAAGCTTTTGCCGGATGGAGTGAAAGTCTTTCAATTTGGCAATCTTCATTTTGCTATCCCTCTTTTTTCAGAATCATTCTTAGACCTCGCGTTTGGTCAAGAATATTCGGTTTTCTACCCTGTTTTATCGGATAAAGTTTGAAATCCTTTACTTTTATAATTTTCTGACCATCGTTCCAACCTCGTCCTAGTGGATGTTTTCCAAAAATGGGTTTTTACACTGCCGCTTTCTTCCCCGGCACCAACTGCCAAAATTTTTTCCGGATTTTTGAAAAAAATGATTCCGGTACCTTGCAATAATTAATACTGTGTGTTATTCTCTCGTTAAAGGCAGTACTGAATATTAAACAGTACTGGCCGGTGTGCAACGGGAAGGATGTGAAGAAAGTTTGAATGTCCAGTTTAAAAAGGGGGTTTTGGACCTCTGTGTGCTCGTTTTATTAGATAAACAGGACCGCTACGGATATGAACTTGTCCAAAAAATTTCGGAGCAGATTGACATTTCCGAAGGCTCTATCTACCCCCTGCTGAGGCGGTTAACAAAAGAAGGTTACTCTACAACGTATTTAAAGGAATCTACGGAGGGGCCACCGCGCAAATATTACAAACTAACAGACAGTGGGAGGACTTTTCTCCACGAACTGCTCCTGGAATGGAAGGCATTCTCTGATGGGGTGAATCAACTGATAAAAGAAGGTGTGACTCATGAATAAAAAACAATTTTTATCCAAATTGGAATCTTCGTTGAAAAGCCTTCCTGCCAATGAACGCCAGGATATTTTGCAGGATTTTGAAGAACATTTCACCATTGGCTTGCAGGAGGGAAAAACAGAAGAACAAATTTCAACTTCCCTTGGTTCCCCGCACCAGATTGCAAAAGACATGGTTGCGGCCTACCATCTGGAAAGAGTGGAGACAAAGGCAACGTTCGGAAATATTTTGCGCGCAGTATGGGCCACGATTGGATTGGGATTTTTCAACTTGGCCATTGTACTGGGGCCATTTATTGCGTTGGCCGGCATTATTTTTTCCGGCTGGATTACAGGAATTGTGTTTTTGGCTTCTCCTTTCCTGTTTCTCATAAACATCCTCCTGTATCCGGAAACATTCACGCTTTTTTACTTATTTGTTTCCATTGCCACTTGCGGGATCGGATTTTTTGTCGTCATCGGGATGTATTTTGCGACCCGTACATTAATGCAAGGCTTTATCCGCTATTTAAGATGGAATGTAAATCTGATCAAAGGGGGGCTGAAAAATGGATAAAATAAAGAAAATGTCACTTGTGGCGTTGGTACTGTTACTTGTAGGGATTGTTGGAAGCCTCCTTACATTCAGGCCCGTCTTCCGGCAAGAAGCCAAGTTGGAAGAAAAAGTCATCCACGAAAAGTTCAGCCGAATTCAGATCGCAACCGATAATACCGCAATTGAGATTTTACCAGCGACTGGTTCGGCAGCAAAAATCACAGTATCAGGCAGGGCCGAAAAAGGTTCTGCATATCACTTGTCTACGGATGTTAAGAACGCTGTGCTCTCCATCAATGTAAAATATAAACAACGAAATTTCGTCAACTTCTTCCCTTCATCCTCGTCTTTAAAAGTGTATGTGCCGAAAAAATGGTATGAATCATTGCAAATTAATAGTAACGACGGGCGCGTCCGGGCGGGGGATTTTCGGGCAAGAGAGATGCGCATCCATGTAAGGGATGGAAAAATTGAACTGAACCGTATCAACGCGGATACGATTACGACAGAGGCAAGTGACGGATCAAGCACCCTTGAAAATGTGAAAGCCTCCCTAGTCAAAGTAAAATCGGATGACGGAAAAATAGTTTTAAAGCATTTGGATAGCCGGGTTTCGGGTAAAACCACTGACGGAAGTATCCTTTTTATCACTCGTCACTTGAATCATCCGGTAGAACTGCGAGCAATTGACGGCAATATCAAAATACAAACGGAGAAAAAACCGGATAATGCTACAATCAGTGCAAGTACAGTAGATGGAAAAGTTAACGTTTTTGGCAGCTCTAACAGAAATATGACGTTCGGCAGGGGAAAATCTATGATCCAGCTTTTCACTGCAGATGGAAGTGTCACTGTGGAAAAAACAAAGTGAATTTCTAAAAACGGCGGGACGTTCGTGATGTCCCGCTCTTTCTATAGTGTTTTCGCATTTATTAAATCCGGGCACAAGCTACCGGAGTTGTGCTTCAATATTTGACAGCAATTCTAAGACCTGGTTGGAGGCTTCTTCCAACTGTTTTAGCGCACCTTCTCCAGTTTTCATCTCTCCCCTTTTAAAACTTTCCACTGCCTGTCTTGCATAATGATGGACTTCTTTATGAGGCTTTTCCAATTGTTTAAAAGCATCTATTTTCCTGATATTTTCAGGCAAATTTCCGTAATACCATTGGCCTAACCGGCAAGTTTCGTGAGAAGTCAACTCGTTTTCATCAATATTTCCCAGTCCCATCAGCATGTTATATACTTTCCACTTCCAAAGCAGGTGATCCGTTTTCGTGATTCTTACAATATCTTTTGAGCTAAACTTAATGTTAATCGTAAAAAAGTTTTTCCTAAAGTGATCCATTTTTTTGCTTAAATCAAATACTAATTTTGCTGTTTTTCGTGCAATCTCCTGGGACTGCTGACTGTGATTTCTTATCGTACTATTTAAATTTGCAATTTCGTTAATGGTTGCGGACTGTTCTTCACTCATTGAGGCAATTTGTGTAATCGATTCATTGATGTTTTCCATCATTTTTACAATTTCCATAATTTCTGTACCGGCAAGTTCGGCATGGCCGACACTTTCCTTTACAATTTTGCCTGTTTGCTGTATTTCTTGGATGACCTCATTGGCCACTTTTTGCAGCGCTTCCATGTTCGATGTAATACTGGAAATTTGAACTTTCGTATGTTCTGACAGCTCCCGGATTTCTGAGGCAACAACGGCAAAGCCAAGCCCGTTTTCTCCAGCCCTTGCAGCTTCAATGCTGGCATTTAAAGCAAGAAGATTGATTTGGTCAGCTATCCCCCTGATCACATTTATAACATCTTTCGTATTATGAATTTCTTTATCCAGCAGCTCTACTTTTTCAAACACGTTTTCATATACTTGCCCGACCATTTGAATATCTCCAAGCGCATGATCTACTACTCTTTTGCTTGTGAACACAGACTGGACTGCCTGGTCGGTCCCTTCCGCAACTTTGGTTGCATATTGGGCCACTTCCTGAATGGATGCGCTCATTTCTTCCGTTGCCGCCGAAACATTATCCGTCTCTTCTATTTGCCTGTTCATCGATTCAATTAATTGTTTGGTTTCATTAATTTTCGTTGTCTCATTCAGCATATCTGACATACCAAACAAAAAAGTTCTGAACGTTTCTTCCATATAAACTTCCACAATTAATTGTTGGTCAAACGCAGCTAACTTCTGAACAGCAAGGACAACCTTTGTCATTTTGTCGGGCGTATGATGTAAATGCTTCATGAGTATAGATCCCATCGATTGAATCAAAAAATGGTGGGCTGCAATAAAATTATCAGCCGTTAAATTAATCCTGCTATGGACTTTGCCAATTTTAATTCTTGTAAGCACATAGGTTTGATCCACTTCTGCTTGAAAAAACTGCTCCACATATGTTTTTAAAGTTTCATACAGCCTGTCGAGGGTGGAATATCGCATAATGAGTTTATGAAATTGTTCAACTGAAGTAAGCCTTTCATAAAAAATTTGAACCATCTTTTCCTTATAAGGCTCTATAATCGCTGCCGCTTCCCGAACATTTTGTAATGTTTCCTGATCCACACCGAGGTAATTTAATTTTTCCCGTGCCCTTCCTCCAATTTCCGTTATATCCGTATCATCGCAATAATGCATGTACTGGTCCCATGATTTTAACTTTTTTAAAAAGATCCCCATAACACTCTCCCTCTTTCCATTGATTTCCACATTATTACTATTTTCACAGGAAAAAAGTCACAAGTCAAGCGTTTCCATTCAATATTCTGTCTATATTTGGCGAATAGAAATGAATTTAAAGTCCTATTGTATGCCAAAAATATGACGCAAGGTTCACTAAAAAAGTAGAAACTCTGTATATTACTCGAAGGGGTAGATGAGCAAAAAAATGGGAGGGCACTCTGACATCTAAATGTACACTTTGAAATGAAAATGTAAAGAGAGCATTCGCTTTTTGAAGTTTTCTGGCAGGTAGCGTACAATGATTTGTAGGGAAACTTATCTAACATAAATAAGGAGAGCGGATTTCATGTTAGAAGATTGGTTAAAGTCATCCCGTCATACGGTCGTCTTTACCGGAGCAGGGATGTCAACCGAAAGCGGACTACCGGATTTTCGTTCAAGACATAACGGACTGTGGAAAAAGAAAGATCCAAGTCAAATTGCCAGTACGAAAGCCCTGAATGAAAATGTCGAAGCATTTATCGCGTTTTATCGGGAACGCGTATTAGGTGTAAAAGAATTTGGACCGCATCAAGGTCATTATATTTTAGCCAAATGGGAACAGCAAGGGTTCATTCGCTCAATTATTACTCAAAACGTGGACGGCTTTCATCAGGAAGCGGGCAGTAAGCGGGTCGCTGAATTGCACGGCACCCTTCAAAAAGTCCATTGCCAAACGTGTGGAAGAGAATATAGTAGTGAAAACTATGTCAATAACGATTTCTACTGCGAATGCGGCGGGGTACTACGACCAAATATCGTATTATTTGGTGAAGCGCTGCCACAAGAAGCTTTTCAATTTGCTCTGGAGGAAGCGGAGAAAGCAGACCTTTTTATCGTTTTAGGTTCCTCTTTATCCGTTACACCTGCCAACCAATTTCCTTTAATTGCCAAAGAGAACGGTGCAAAATTAGTGATTGTGAACATGGAACCGACCCAATTTGATCGGTATGCCGATCAAGTGATTCATGATAAAAAGATCGGTCAATTACTTATAGAACTGGATAAAAAGATATCATCCCCAATTAAAAAAGTGTGAAAATTTGCTAGGTAAATATTTAGTAATTAGAATTATATGTTTGAAGGTATTGCTAAAAGTGGAATTGTAATTGCCTGTTTTCGGATTGTTATGGCCATACTCCCCCCTCCCCACATTTGCAGGCGTTTCAATTTCCAGTATTCCGTTTCAGCTTCGACACCCAGTCAATCAGCCGTATACTTTGAAATATTTGCCGGAATGCCTTTTTATGAGCGTATATTTCACAAATGTTCAAGATGACATTCGTACGCCAGCCGCATAGATAAATTCCCTTTGGAAACGATTGATCGTATAAGAGCGATACGCTGGCGTACAGTATTCTTTTTTAAAGATCTCAAATAAATTTTTTAAAAAAAGTTTGATCATTTTTTACTTCTGGTATTCCACAATCGTGTAGTTAATAGAACAAGTATTCATCAATTTAAGACGACTATACCTAGATCTTCTCATTAGCATGCTTCGCCAAAAATTGATAAAGTTTTAATCCAAGCTTAGCATTTTTAGTAGCCAGTGAAATTGATCTCTTTTTCCCAAAGTCTATAATCGGCAAAGCGAAAAGTTGTTGATGGTCGATATGTTTGGCACTTATTTCAGGAACAATTGTGATGCCCATTCCAGCCATTACGGCTCCAAAAATAAAATCACCAAAAGCTACTTCACTAATGATATTAGGCTTGTAACCCAGCGAATCTATTTGTTCTTTAATCCGCCTTCTTGTATCACAAGGAGCTTGGTGAACAATGAGGGGTTCTTTGCATAGATCAACAAGCTGAACCGTTTTTCGTGATCGAAAACGGTGGTCTATGGGAAACACCGCATAATAAGGCTCCGTAAACAATTCCCAACTCCACAACGTTTCCTTTGTACTCAGGGTATCGATTAAGACAACGTCAAGTCTTCCTTCCTCTAATGATTGTACAAGTTCATCTGAAGTGTTTTGAATCATTAATGTTGTTGGCTGATCCAAAGAACGTAACTCCTTAATTCTCGAGGGTAAATAATAAGTGGCCAAACTAGGTAGACTTCCTATCGCTATTGGTGCCGTCCGGGAAAACTGTCGTAATTCTTGACGAATCGAAGCTAGCTCATCTATGACTGGTAAAATCCGGGTACGGAAATGTTGACCAGCCTCCGTTAGTTCAATGCCGGTTGACGTTCTATGAAACAACACGACGCCAAGTTCATTTTCCAAATTTCGTATATGCTTGCTCAATGCTGGTTGAGAGATGTTGTTGGATTTCGCGGCTTTAGATAAACTTTTTTGTTTCGCAGCCTCCACAAAACTTTGCAGCCACTCCGTATTCATTCACTTCACCTTATTCCGTTATAACTATTTGTTATATCCATCTAACACAATGATTATTCCTTTTATCCTGTCCTTGTAGTAATCTTGCACATATAGGGACCCATTCATTATAACATATTGGTTTATCCTATACGAAGAAATATCCAAATAGTTAAATATTTAACAAGTATATAATAGAAGATTTGAGGAGGGGTAACATGAGGAGGGTATTTCTTCTTACCATAGGGATGTTTACGCTTGGGTTTGATGCCTATGTAATGGCTGGTTTGTTACCCGATATCGGGGCAACATTTAAAATCATCGATTCGCAGACGGGACAGGCTGTGACCATCTTCACACTTTGCTTTGCGCTCGCCGCTCCAATTTTTGCAACATTATTGGCTGGAAAACCAACACGTAGCATATTGGTACTGGCACTTGCGGTGTTCTCATTAGGCAATGCGGGCAGTGCACTGGCACCGAATTTTCTCTTTCTGCTTATTGCTCGTGCCATTGCAGGGATCGGAGCTGGTCTTTATTCTCCGCTTGCCACGGCAGCCGCTGCATCTCTTGTTTCCGATAAGAAGCGCGGACGTGCCTTAGGTATGACATTAGGCGGTATGAGCATGGGGACGGTCGTGGGGGTTCCACTCGGATTGATAGTTGCTGCGCATGCAGGTTGGGATGGGACGTTATGGCTCATTACGATACTTGGTCTCATTGCTATGATTGGGATTGTCATCTGGTTTCCAAACATTCCAGCTTCGCCCCCACCGTCATTACGGCAACGTCTTGCAATGCTGGCCAATGGAAGAGTAACAGCAACGGTTGGCATTACTTTTGTGACAGGCATTGCAAGTTTGGGGCTTTATACGTATATCGCTCCAATCTTGCAGAACTTGGATGGAATCCATTCTGTTACACCATATCTTTGGGCCTGGGGCATTGGTGGTGTTGTCGGCAGCTTATTCATTGGTACTCTTATTGATCGAATAGGACGCCCAGGCTGGATTATGGGCGGTATACTAATTCTATTAGCATTAGCCATGTTCAGTCTGCCGTTAAGTCTGGGAATTCCGATTCTAATGTTTCTACCCTTCTTTATTTGGGGTGCAATGGGATGGGCTTCACTAGCCCCTCAACAGCATGTATTACTCGAGTTACAGCCTAAACACGGACCCGCTGTTGTCGCTTTAAACAGTTCCGCCAATTATTTAGGGAGCTCAGTAGGGTCTGCGCTTGGAGGGGTTGTTATGGTAGCTGGATTGACACCCTCCCAACTTCCATTTGCAGCCGGCTGTCTTGTGCTAGTGGCTTTACTAGGACAATTGGTGATTTTATCAACAAAAAGAAAGGGATAGAAAAATTGAATTTTGATTGAAAAAGACCATCTCGAAAACGAAAAAGGATGGTCTTTTTTTCCTCCCTTTTAGAAAGGATCAACCGCGCAACCTTCCTTATAAAATGATCTCCCTCTTATGCGTAAATGACCTTGTTCTTGGATCCAGTTTATGATGAATGCCAATGCAATGTTATGCACCGACAGTTTTAAAAAACTTTTTCAATTCCCCTCCCCATCTGCATCGAGGATCGAAATTACACTGGTCAAAAAGAAAACTGAACCCGTTTTGGATTCAGTTTGAATTTGGTTTTCAATTGAATTTTGCCTGCCAAATCGGACTGTTTTCCTGTTGAATCCGGGACTGGCTATATATAGCCTATTGAATAAGCAAAAGTTACAGATTAGAGAAGGATTTCGGCTGCAATTTTTGAATATAATGTGTAAGAAAAACTGTTGGCGGCTTGCCTTTGGTCATAAAAGCATTTTTGGGGGTGCTAATTTGTTAAATAACGCAGTAAACAGATTAATACTTGTTGATACCATTAATACGCTAGGTACCGCAATAACATGGACCGGTCTTCCCATTTTTGCCCTCAATCTAACAGGCTCATTCCTTTATGCTGGAAGTTTGTACCTTACAGAAACGATTGCGGGAATAATATCTACCATTGTAAGCGGACATTTTATAGACAAAGTATCTTCTAAAAAGATGATATTTACTTCCTTTTTTCTTAATTGCTTTGTTATGATAACATTATTTTCATTACTATCATTTAAACATTTTATTATTTTTTTATTCCCTTTGATGATCTTATCCCAATCACTTGGGCATTTTGCTAATCTGTGTCTTGAAGTATGGTTTAGAGATTTGACAATTAAAGATCCAAACATAGGATTAGCAAGGGCAATAAGCAAGAAAAACACGTTTACTACAACTTGTAAGACTGTAGGTTTTACTATCGGGCCACTCATTTTTGGTATTTTAAGTTCGTACGCCATTCTCATAGACTCTGCTTCTTTTCTCGTGTGCGCGTTTTTAATCATGAGGTTTGATGAAAAAATTCAAATCGAACACTCGCATGATACTGCATGGTTTTCCTTAGCATATTTGAAAAGAACTTTAAAAGATAAAATACTGCGGATTTACTTTTTCTCACATTTACTAGGTGGCATGATTGGTCCCGTAATGACGAGCCTTTCAGTGTATATTTTGGAAGGACATTTTAAAGTAGCTGACTTTGAAATATCGATTTTTTGGCTCGTTGGTGGTATTTTTGTGATTTTATCCAACATGATATTATCAAGATCCAGTCTTTTATTCGCTTCAAAGGTATTTTTGTATTTTCTAACTGTCTTTTTGGTATGTGGGGGCATTGTTATGATGGGAGCCTCCTTAAACTGGATATTCTTTATAGTTGGATTTGCCATTATGACGATGGGGAACCCCGTAATAAACAATTTGCTCTCAGCTGAAACCTTTAAAGCGATCCCCCAATATGAAAAAGGTAAAGTAATGGGCGTGATGGAGGCATCAGCAGATCTAGGCACCCTTTCTTTTATGATCATTTCTTGGGGATTAATAGAAACCTTTGGGATATTTATAACTTGTATGATAATCGCCGTTATGGCCATCTTACGGATTACCTTGTTTTATTCTTCATTTAAGATAAAATCAGATATCCCGATAGAGAATATAACAAAAAACCTTTAGGAGAATATGTCAAACTCTTTGGAGAAAACCACCAAAAACGCTGCCGGTAACATGGTTATCGGCAGAAAACACCAAAATGACGATATTATGACCGAATCACAATGGGGTTCGGTCATTTCTGAAACCAAACTTTAACAATAGAACCCGTTTTGGTAGACTTGATTAATATGGTTTGGCCAATTTACCCTTTGGAAAAATAAGACAACACAGCACCATGATCTAAAGGAATTTCTGAACTTGGACCCTGATTGAGAGCCCCTTAATGAATCGTGATGCGCGATTTAAAAATGGTATGATGATCGGTTTGATTGATCCCCTCAACATAAAGCTCGTGCTCGTCCATTTTGGAAATATCTTTGTATAGTGTAATGGAATCTCCCGGCAAGGCTTCTTGATTGAAATTGATCTCTATTGTATGAATGGGGTGCCTTTTGTGAAAATCCGGAAGAAAGCAATCCATAATGTAATCGACATATTTGGAGTTATTGAGATGGCCGTTAAAATCGATATCACTGTATCCAATGACTTTTTGATAAGCGGGTTCTAATCCGCCAAAATCTTTAAACTTCCCAAATTTCCCTTCAATAGCGCGTTCCGTACGGTTTTCAGGGTAGTGGATGTTAATTGATTCTGTTCGTTTAATTTTCCGATCGTTTAAACCCATGACGACCCATTTTGATGCCGCTTTTATGATGACCGCTCCGGTGTGATCTTTGACAAGAAAGTCGCGGTCAAAATCAATCTTGCTTGGTTGAAGCGGCCACGTTTCAATCGTGATGTTTTCATCCCAAGTAGGATGGCGCAGGATATCCACGCGAATGCGGGTTAAAATCCATGCCACCTTATACTTCTTCTCCAATGTCTCAATGCCATAACCAAGATCCTCGGCAGCGAGGCTGGCAATGTCTTGAAACAAGCTGAACAATGCGCTTAGCTTTAACTTCTTTGTAAAGTCAACATCCCTAAGTTCTATATGATACTGTCCTTTATATAGAGATGATCCGTTTGCCATTTTGAAAACTCCCTTAAAATAAGCTGCCCTTATTTTACCATATTCGTTCGAAAACGAGCAGAGACAGCGCTTTACCTTATGTAGGAAATTTTTCTCGATGGGTTTTAAATACCGGGTACTCCAAGACACTCCTTTTGTACACTTTCGGCTGCGAAAGGTCTCTAAATTTATTTGATCCTGCAAATCCATTAAAAATTATATCCCTTTCATCTTTTTCCATTTTCTAATTTTTGTTCTATATAAAACGAATTAATCATTTTTGCTCACTTCCTCGGTCCTTTTTTGGGTATATAGATTGTAACTATCCTAAA
>NZ_CALPDC010000039.1:0-28427 GCF_943193165.1 Weizmannia agrestimuris | reverse complement strand
CAGTTTTCGTTGGCTAGTAAAAGCAACGATAAGTCGAGAAGCCCCCACTTCAATCAAACCGTAAGGTTGATAAGTGGTGGGTAGTTCACAACAGTATTCGGCCTTATCCCATTTTTTCTTCTCTATATTGAGTGTACTTTCATATGGTAGATAATTCAATTCTCTCTATTTGGGCCGCCCTGAACGGATTCTGCCAAATAAGACAAATTTGCAAACTATGATCTGCATCACGCCATTTTTACGCCATCTTGTTTAAAATAAAGGAAATGGCAAAGAAAGAGGGAATTAACATGGAAATGCCACATTGTGCCATGATTAGCGGCGGGGCTGATGTTGCATTGTGCGCAGGCCTCAACCAGTTGAAAAATGAGCATGGGCACTTGAATGAATTAAAACGCGCATTGTATGAAACGGCAGAGCAGATGATAAACGGTGAACTCGAAAATAAACGAGAAGCCCTTGGCGCGCTGCGGAAAGGGACTGAATCCTTTTCCGCACAGCTGAAACATCATGCCGAACGGGAAGAAAATGTGCTGTTTACCATGATGGCCCGCTACATTGGACGCGAAAACGGGCCGATCGCCGTGATGGAATACGAGCATGATGAAGCAGAAAAATATATTGAGATTTTCTTGAATGGCACAAAAATCATGGATGAAGGCCAGGCCGAAATGCTTGCTTCCTATATCGTTCAAATGTATGAGCTGCTCACAAGCCATTTTTTCAAAGAAGAAAACGTCCTGTTTCCAATGGCTGAAAACCTGTTATCAGCAGCTGAAAAAGACGAGCTGGAAGAAAAAATCTGTACAACTGGATTACAGTGAAATTCCAAAAAAGGGCTGTCCCGGAACCGGGAGCAGCCTTTTTGCCATCATGCCCATTTTTCCTTATAATACCGCCCTACGGAATCAGCAGTGACGATTGCTGCATACACAAGGTCAGGGGTGACTTCAAACGGCATGTTATAAATCGTCTCGCCTTCCGCGCAGGAAAGTTCAGCCACTTTCCGGAGCTTTTCCTCATTGAGTTCTTTCACGCCCAAATCCCCGAGCGTGACGGGAAGTCCGACACTCAGGCAGAAGGAGACCACCTCTTCAATTTCCGCTTTCGGCGCATCTTCTAAAATCAGCTGGGCGAGGGTACCGAATGCCACTTTTTCGCCGTGGTACATGCTATGGGTTTCTTCAAGCACGGTAAGCCCGTTATGGATCGCATGTGCCGCAGCAAGGCCGCCGCTTTCAAAGCCGATCCCACTCAAATACGTATTCGCTTCAATGATTTTTTCCACTGCTTCCGTAACAAGATGTTTTTCTGCTGCCAGTTTCGCTTTTAACCCTTCCAAAATTTGCGTGTCATAACAAAGTTTTGCAAGCGTAATCGCCGCTTCCGTAACATGTCCGCCGGCCATCGTCGTTTTATTTGCCCGCTTAGTGGCACGCGCTTCAAAATACGTTGCAAGCGCATCCCCCATGCCGGAAACGAGCAGGCGGGCAGGGGCAGAGGCAATCACTTTCGTATCCATGATGACAAACGTCGGGTTCAGCGGCAGCATCAAGTATTCTTCAAACTCGCCGTTCTCTTTGTAGATGACAGACAGGGCGCTTGTCGGGGCATCGGTGGAAGCGATGGTCGGCGCGACAATCACCGGGATGTTGTTGTAATACCCGACTGCTTTTGCGGTATCCAATGTTTTTCCACCGCCGATTCCGACCATGACATCAGCTTTCTGGGATTTGCAGGCATCACAAAGCCGTTCGATTTCTGGTTTAGAACACTCGCCGCCGAATAATGCCATTTGATACCCCGTTTCTTTGCCGGCATAGCTTTCTTCAACCGTTTTGCCGACAAGGCCGGTGACAAATTCATCCGCAATAATAAACGCTTTTTTGCCAAGCCTTTCCGTATACGCCGAAAGCCTGGACAATTCATCGGGGCCCTGTATAAACTTGCTTGGAGAGGTAATGATTTTCGTCATAAAAATGCCTCCTCTTTTTGTGAAAAGTATAACAAACACAACTCCATCATAACTTATTTTTGCAAAAAAGAAAACCTTTTCATCGCATCATCCATACTTTTTCAAAAACGTTCAATTTTCGGGGGATAATAAGTAAAATGGGGCTGTCCCGACAAAATGTGACAGAAATATGATTTGTTTTGAAGAAAAATGATATTTTTTGATTGAAAACGGTTGATTATGATTAAGTATGTGATAAAATAACATCAGACGGAGGAATGAAGATGTTAGCAGAAGAACGCTATCAAATCATTTTGCAACATTTGCAAGAAAACCATATCGTAAAAGTGCAGGAGCTGGTTAACCTGCTTAATGCTTCAGAATCAACGGTCAGGCGCGATCTTCAGGACCTGGAAGCGATGAATCTGCTCAGGCGCATCCATGGCGGCGCATCGCTTTTGCAACGCAGAAGCGAAGAACCGGATATGGATACGAAAACGCTCAAAAACGTTCAACAGAAAAGAATCATCGCCCAATTGGCAGCAAAAATGATCAGTGACAATGACTGCATTTATTTGGACGCCGGAACGACAACGCTTGAAATGATCCCTTATATAGAGGGGAATAATGTAATCGTTGTCACGAACGGGCTCCCGCATGTGGAGGCGCTTGTCGAGAAAAAAATCAAATCTTACCTTCTCGGCGGGATGATGAAACGAACGACAAGGGCGGTGATCGGCAGTGTCGCCATGCAGACATTAAACAGTTTCCGGTTTGACAAAGCGTTTCTCGGCGCAAACGGCGTAGACCTTGAAATGGGCTTTACCACGCCGGACCCGGAAGAAGCATTGATCAAGCGGCGGGCAAAAGAACTTTCCGAACAATGTTATGTGCTTGCAGACAGCAGCAAATTTCAGGAAGTGGCTTTTTGCAAGATGTTTGACATTTCGGAGGCTTCCATTATCACGGATGAATTGCCGGATTCCTTAAAATCTTCCATTTTAAGCAAAACGAAGGTGATATGTGAGCAAAGCGGAGCATAAAAAAGTTTTTCCTTCGCCATGATAAAAGCCCGCAGTTGAAACAAAATAACAAATGGCTCTTCAGCACCCGGTTTGGATGCCATGATAAGAGGTATTGTTTTCTGTACTGGAAAAAGGAGTGAACTAAAATGAAAATAACCGATTTATTGGTCCAGGAGACCATGGTTATGGATATGCAAGCGACGAAAAAAGAAGAAGCGATTGACGAATTGATTGCAAGCCTGTCAAAAAGCGGCCGCATCAATGACCCGGTTCTTTTTAAAGAAATGATTTTAAAACGCGAGCAGGAGTCGAGTACAGGAATCGGCGACGGAATCGCAATGCCGCACGCAAAAACAAAAGCGGTCAATAAAGCGACAGTCGTATTCGGGCGCAGCAAAAAAGGCGTCGATTACGAGGCGCTGGACGGCCAGCCATCCTATTTATTCTTCATGATTGCAGCGCCTGAAGACGCAGCGGATACGCATTTGCAAACATTGGCGGCATTGTCGAGGCTTTTGATCGACCAGGATTTTGTACAGCAATTGAAACAGGCTGAAACGCCGGCTGAAGTGGCAAGGCTGTTCGATGAAAAACAAGCGGAAAAAGAAGGAAAAGAAGCAGCGGAAACGGGTGCCGGCAACGGTTCGGATGACAAATTGATCGTTGCTGTTACCGCCTGTCCGACCGGGATCGCCCATACGTATATGGCGGAAGATTCTTTGAAGAAAAAAGCGGAAGAAATGGGCATTCCGATCCGGGTGGAAACAAACGGCTCGGAAGGTGTCAAACACGAACTGACGAAAGATGAAATTGACCGCGCTGTCGGGGTCATTGTCGCAGCCGACAAGAAAGTTGAAATGGCGCGCTTTGACGGCAAACACGTCCTGCAAACGCCTGTCAGCGATGCCATCCGCAAGCCGGAAGACTTGATCAACCGGATACTGGCACAAAATGCGCCTGTTTACCATGCAGACAGCACGGAGCGCACTAATGACGATGAGCCGGCGGAGAAAAAGTCGGTATGGGGAACCATTTACAAAGATTTGATGAACGGGATTTCGCACATGCTGCCATTCGTTGTCGGCGGCGGGATCTTGCTTGCGATTTCGTTCCTGATTGAAAGAACAGCCGGTGAACACAACACGATTTTTAAAATGCTGAGTGCGATTGCAGGCGGCGATACAGGGGCATTCCACTTCCTGATTGCGATTCTTGCCGGGTTTATCGCATCGAGCATTGGCGACCGCCCAGCACTCATGCCTGGTATGGTCGGCGGCTATCTTGCGTCCAGCTCGAATGCCGGTTTCCTCGGCGGACTTGCAGCCGGTTTCCTTGCCGGATATATGATCGTCTTTTTGAAAAAAGTATTTGCAGGGCTGCCGCAGGCGCTGAATGGATTAAAACCGATTTTGATTTTCCCGGTTTTAGGCCTCTTGCTTACCGGCGGATTGATGTACTATATTTTTGACCCGATTTTCAAATGGATCAACACCGGTTTAATCGGTGGTTTGAATAACCTTGGCACAGGCAATGCTGTCCTGCTTGGTATCGTTCTGGGCGGCATGATGGCCATCGATATGGGCGGCCCGTTCAACAAAGCGGCTTACACGTTTGCGATCGGGGTATTTACTTCGAGCGGCAACACGAACGGCCTGATGATGGCTGCTGTAATGGCCGGTGGGATGGTTCCACCGCTTGCGATTGCGCTTGCCACCACGTTCTTCAGAAATAAATTTACGGATCAGGAAAAAGAAGCAGGCATTACAAACTATGTGCTCGGGCTGTCCTTTATTACAGAAGGGGCGATCCCGTTTGCGGCATCCGATCCGCTCCGTGTCCTTGGTTCAAGCATTGTTGGTTCGGCGATAGCCGGCGGGCTGACGCAATTCTGGCATATTAACATACCGGCTCCGCACGGCGGGATTTTCGTTGTATTCCTTGCCAACCATGCAATCTTGTTCCTTGTCTCCATTATTATTGGTGCCATTGTTTCCGGCCTGATTCTCGGGATGTGGAAACGGCCTGTTGCACAGAAAAACGGTTAATGCAGTGAAAGATATTTTGGATATAAAGTTAATTGGAAAGCGAAAAAAGACCGGTATTTCTGACCGG
Source organism: Weizmannia agrestimuris (assembly GCF_943193165.1). NCBI lineage: Bacteria > Bacillati > Bacillota > Bacilli > Caryophanales > Bacillaceae > Heyndrickxia > Weizmannia agrestimuris. The sequence continues at coordinate 23,336 of NZ_CALPDC010000039.1, read as the reverse complement.
TCTTTTTTTAATTTCTGACATTTTTTAACAGGTCCGGCCAAATCGCTTGTACTGGTGCTGACTTCCGTTGCGAAAACAGGTTCACCCATTGTTTCGCCCATTTTCTGCTTCAGCAGGGTAAAAGATTGAAGCAACGGCCGGTCCGCGTTAACATAAAATCATCAAGATATTGCCATCTTCGCCAAAAAATTTCGGTACAGCTCGTTTTTTTACACGCTTTTTACGGATATTTGGGTATAGTTGTATTAGTGGATTTATTAGACATAAGACAAAGAGAATAAGGGGAAATTATTCCATATGAACATGTTTCTGATTTTATTGATCTTACTTTTACTTGTTGGCATCTCCGACATTTTAAATCATTTTATCCCATTTATTCCGGTGCCGCTTATTCAAATTGCACTCGGGCTTGCGTTCGCAGCCGTGCCGGTCGGGGCGCATGTTCCGCTTCAACCGGAATTGTTTTTCGTGTTATTTATTGCGCCACTGTTGTTTCATGATGGAAGAAATGTATCCCGCGAAGCGATGTGGAGACTGCGAAATCCGATTTTGCTGCTTGCGCTCGGGCTTGTTTTTGTGACGGTGTTTGCGGTCGGGTATATTACCCATCTGATGATTCCCTCACTCCCGCTTGCGGCCGCATTTGCCCTGGCCGCCATTCTATCCCCGACCGATGTTGTAGCGGTCAGCGCCATCTCCGAGCGGGTAAAAATTTCGCGCGTGATCATGAACCTGCTGCAGGGAGAAGGGCTGTTAAATGATGCATCCAGCCTTGTTGCATTTAAATTTGCGATTGCGGCAGCGGTCACCGGGTCGTTTTCGCTTGCTGAAGCCGGCGCCAGTTTTTTGCTCATCTCGATCGGCGGCTTTTTAGGCGGCGCATTGCTGGCATTTTTCATTATCCGTTTCAGGGTGCTGATTCGCCGCCTCGGGATGGAAGATGTCACGATCCATATGCTCATCCAAATTTTAACTCCGTTTTTCATTTACCTTGCTGCGGAACATTTTCATTTATCCGGCATTTTGGCGGTTGTCGCCGGCGGAATGGTCCATGCCGTTGAGCGTGAACGGGAACAGTCCCCAAATCTTTCCTATCAGATCGTTTCGCGCAGTACTTGGACAGTTTTAGCCTATATTTTAAACGGCCTTGTCTTTGTCCTTTTAGGCCAGCAAATGCCGGCAGTACTCGGCGAAATTTGGACAAGCCCGGTTTTTAATAACGGCACGGTGATTTTGTATATCGTTGTGGTGACGGCTGCCCTTTTACTGCTCCGGTTTCTCTGGGTGTACGCCGTGTGGTGGGCCGGATGGAAGTCAAAAAAACAGCGCCTTGCAAAGCCTTCCCTAAAGCATACGGCGATTACAACGATATCCGGCGTCCGGGGGGCGGTTACGCTGGCCGGCGCATTCTCTATTCCGTACACCATTGCAAGCGGAGCTCCTTTTCCGGATCGTTCTTTGCTGATTTTTATTGCGGCCGGTGTCATCCTGCTGACGCTTGTGATTGCAAGTGTGTTCCTGCCTCTTTTGGCGAAGCAGGAAGGAAATGAGGCAGATCGTTCAGAGCGTAAAGCGGAAAAAAATGCTTCAATCTTTATCAAGGAAGCGGCAGTCCAGTCTGTGCGCGAGGAAGTGAATGACGAGAACCGGGAAGCGGCAGCGGCTGTGATTGACAACTATCAAAATATGCTGCATCAATTAAAAGCGGAAAAAAGTGAAATAGATTCACTTGAATTCAAACGGATTGAAACGGAGACAAGAATGAAGGCGCTGGAGGCGGAAACGGATTATATTAATGCTTTGATGAAATCAAAACGCATTGACCAGGAGATGGCTTTTTTGTTCCTTGAATATATTCACCGGATGGAAATTGCCGTTACCGATAAAATGAAGTTCAGGTTTTTGAATTTATGGACCCTTTTCCGGAAAGGCGCCACCCGGTTCCTTTTCCTCTTTTACCCGAATAAGGAAAGACGCCGCAAACAGCGGATTAACCGTTATGCGAAAATCAGGCAAATTAAAATTGAAATGGCGGAAGCGGCGATCCGGGCCATTAAATCGGGAATGACAGAGGAAAACAGGGAAATTTCGTTTCTTGTCATCAGTGAATACCGGAAGTTTATCCGGATTTTGAACAAGCCGAAAAATATGGAGGCATCCCTGAAGTATACCCAGATGGAAAGGGAGCTGCAGGAAAAGGCTTTTCAGGCCGAGCGAAACGCTGTGCAGGCGCTGTTTGAACGGGGGGAAATTTCAAGGGAGACTGCCCGCAAACTCCGCAGGCAAATCAATATCCGGGAAGTGTATTGGATGGAAGAACATCAACTCCATGCATGATATAATAATCTTAGAAGGCCGTGCCGGAACGAATGCGGCATCCGCAAATTAATCAGGGCAGGCTTTTGTGCCGCTTTTTCCGCACACGGGCTAATATAAAATGGCGTAATCTGGCTCCTTCTATTGTTAATCCGGCTTCATTTTGTGTAGTGAATATGATCCGGGATTGAAAGCCTCGTTGTATTTTCCGTATTCCAAAAAAAGATGAATCGGGGTGCCTGCAATGTATTTAACCATTCAGGAAACAGCGGAATATCTGTCTTTGCCGGAACCGGTGATTGAGAAACTGATCCTGCAAAGACGCATACGCGCCGTGCATGATGGAGAGCAGTATTTGATTAACCGGAATCAGTTTGATATTTATTTGCAACAGCTCGAAAAATACAGGCAGCTTGTGGAAGAATGGCTGAATGAACCGCTTCCGGAAGATCCGGACATCAAAGACGAGGACTAAACGGATATTGGAGGATTTGGAATGTTTGACAAGGTAAAAGGAAAGCTGATTGTGTCATGCCAGGCGCTGGAGGATGAACCTTTGCATAGCCCGTTCATCATGTCGAAAATGGCGCTCGCAGCAAAAGAAGGCGGAGCGGCCGGCATCCGGGCAAACAGCGCTGACGATATCCGGGCCATCAAAGCAGAAACAGGGCTGCCTGTCATTGGCATTGTCAAAAGGGATTACGAAGGTTCAGAAGTGTATATTACCCCAACAAAAAAAGAAATTGACGAGCTGTTTGCCGTAAAACCGGATATGATCGCGCTTGACGCAACCGGCCGGAAACGCCCGGGCGGCGAAACGCTTTCCGGTTTAATCGGATATATCCATGAAGCCGGCCTACCGGTGATGGCCGACATTTCGACGTATGAAGAAGGATTACAGGCAGCAAGGCTCGGTGCGGATTGTGTCTCCATAACGCTTTCCGGCTACACCTCCTATTCTCCGAAACAGGAAGGGCCCGATTTTGCATTGCTCAAGAAGCTTGTGGAAGCCTTGGCGATTCCCGTTTTTGCAGAAGGGCATATCAATACGCCGGCTGAAGCGAAAAAAGCGCTCGAATTCGGGGCGTTTGCAGTTGTGGTGGGTTCAGCCATTACAAGGCCGCAGCTGATTACAAGAAAATTCGCAGAGGCGATGAGGGCATAGAGCTTGATGAAAATGCCGGGTAAAGCCAGAAACGGCTTCTGGTTGCAAACCGATACAGGAAGGAATGGCTTCCATACGAAAGGTGACGTGAAAATGGAAGATTCATCTATCTCAAAGCGGAAAGCGGAACATATCCGTGTTGTGCTTGAGGAGAATGTTGCCGGGAAAGATATAACAACCGGCTTTGAAAAATATCGTTTTGAACATCAGGCGCTGCCTGAACTGGATTTTGAAGAAATCTCGACGGAAACGGCTTTTCTTGGCAAACCGTTGAAAGCCCCATTTTTGATCAGTTCCATGACCGGCGGCACTGCCCAGGCCCGCACCATTAACCGGAACCTGGCGCAGGCGGCAGAGAAAAGAGGCTGGGCCTTTGCGTTAGGGTCGACACGGGCTGCATTGGAAAGCCCGGAACAGGCGTATACTTTTCAGGTGCGGGATGTTGCGCCGCATATTCCGGTTTTGGCCAATCTTGGCGCCGTCCAGCTGAATTACGGCTACGGGATTGACGAGTGCCGCCGGATTGTGGAACTGACCGAGGCGGATGCCTTGATCCTGCATTTTAACTCCTTGCAGGAAGTCTTCCAAAAGGGCGGCAATACGAATTTTAAAGATCTGCTTGTGAAAATTGAAGACATTTGCAGCCGCCTGGAAGTCCCGGTCGGCGCCAAAGAAGTCGGCTGGGGCATCAACGGCCGCCTCGCTGAAAAACTTTATTCCGTTGGCGTTTCTTTTGTTGATGTTGCCGGCTCAGGCGGGACATCGTGGAGTCAGGTGGAAAAATATTTAACGTCCGATCCGTTGAAAAAAGCGGCAGCAGAGGCATTTTCGGGCTGGGGAAACCCGACGGCAGAGTGCCTTACCCAGGCCCGCAACCTTGGCCTAAAAGGCACTTTGGTCGCAAGCGGCGGCTTGAAAAACGGGGTGGATGCCGCCAAAGCCATCGCCCTCGGAGCCGACTTGGCGGGATTCGGAAGAAAACTGTTGCATGATGCCGTCCATTCAGTGGATGCACTGCTTTCTACTTATGAACAAACAGAGCTTGAGCTGAAGATTGCAATGTTCGGAATCGGGGCAAAAGACTTGTCCGCTTTGAAACAAACACCGCTTTTGAAAAAAATGTAAATAATGGCCTGGTTTGGACGCGTGCCGGTTTGGATTGATAAGCTTGACGAAACAAATAGATGGGCTAGAAAAATCTATCAAGACAACCCCGCTGCTTAGAAATTTGAAGCCGGCTGGCCCGGAAGTTTCGGGCGGAAAAATATTTGTTTAGAAATTTTAACCGTTTTCGCCAAATGTAAACGCCGGTTATTTAAGCCGGGGCCGCGGTGAAATAATCATAAAAATATTTGTTTGGAAATTGTAATCGATTTTGACAAATGTATGCGCCGGCTGGAGACGAGAATTCACCCGGGTAAAATGGCCATCAAAATAATTTGATTAGAAATTTTACCTGTCTTTTCCAGTTGAAAGCGCCAGATGTTTTAGACCTGTGGAGACATGAGTATAAAAAACACGGTCCGGAAATTTTACCGCGGTGAAATGATCATAAAATTATTTGTTTGGAAACTCGAACCAGCTTTGTAGATGTAAACGCGGGATATTTTAAGCCGGCGGGAGACGAGAATTTCACCTGGTTTTGGAAATTTTAACCGCCTTTGGCAGATGTAAACGTTGTATGTTTTAGACCGGTGGAGACACGAGTATAAAAGTCCCGGTCAGGAATGTGAACCGGCTGCATAAAAAACCCCGGCTCCCGTTTTTGGGAGGCCGGGATTTTTTATTTTTTCGCGCCTGCAAAATTTGACAGTTGGTTCATCAGTTTGCTGCGTGATCTTTTATTCCGCAACAAGTAGGCAGCACCTAAAGCGACTGCTGTCATGGCCATCGATTTTTTCATGATCCACCACATCCCTTCTTTTTTCGTATGTTTGTACTTTTCCCCTTGCATGCGGAATTAAACAGTTTAAAGCCAAAATGAAAAAGCAAACCCGCAAAAGGTTTGCTTTAATATGAACCGGTTAATGGGCAGGACGTGGTTTATGGGCCCGGTTTTGGAAATAATTTTTTATTGCCGGGATGGCGATACGGTCAAGTCCCCAGTAGTAAGATGCACTGCCTGTAAACAGCAGAATGATGGCGACGGTGTAAAGGACCGGGTTGGTGCTCGTTGTGCCGGCAAGCATAAAGTTCAGGTTCATAAACGCGCCTGCAATTAAAGCCGGGATGGTTGCCAGCCCGATGATCAGGCCGAGGCCAACTAGTACTTCCCCATAAGGGATCAGCACATTAAAAACATGGACATTCGGTATGGCAAAATGGGTGAGGAACGCTGCGTACCAGCCTTGAACTTCGGCATTTTCGCCAGCCGTTTTTGCCAGTGCCCCCTTTAAAAATCCAGCAGCATCAAACCCTCCCGTCAATTTATGCAAACCTGCTTCAAGCCATTGAATGCCGAGCCAAATACGGATGATTGCCCAGATAATGCTGACTTTGGAATCATGATACCATTTCATTTTTAACATCTCCCTTAGGATAAATGATGATAACATGTGAAATTCTTCACATATCTTACATTTTTAGAATACAGCGTTTGCAACGGAATTACAATGGATTCCGGACAGTTGTCAAGAATTTGTGATATATTTCACATTTGTGAACAAAACATTAAAAAAGCGGCAAGCCAAGCTTACCGCTTTGATTCGTTTCCTTCCCTTTCCATTCGCAAACCGCTTACCCAAGGTCCGTTGCCGTTTTGATCATGCTCCGGTTCCTTATTTTACCGGATTTCCAAAACTTCCTTCGAAAACCGATTCTTTCACAGGCCTGCGTGCAGAAGGCGTCTCTCTTTCCTGCAGGGAAGGAGGCAGCGCCTCTTTTTCACCCCGGTATCCGATGGCAATAAGGGCATCAATTGCATAATCAGCCGGGATGTTCAATACTTCACGTGCTTTTTCAAAATCAAAGCCTGTCATCGGATGCGTAGCGAGCCCTTTTCTGACGGCTTCAAGGGAGAGGTATCCCCACGCGGCCCCTGCATCAAAAGCATGCGAACGGATCGGGCCGGTTTCATTTTCTGTTTTCGAGAGAATAAGCGCAAAAACGGGGACGTTCTTGCACCACATCCGGTTGTATTCCCCGAGAAACGACAGAACTTTTTCCCTGTCTTCCTTTGTACGTGCAAGAATAAAGCGCCAAGGCTGATGGTTATAAGCGGACGGCGCCCAGCGTGCTGCTTCAAACAGGCTCAAAAGCACCTCTTCCGGTACTTCTTTTTCCAAAAAAGAACGCGGTGACCATCTTTCCAAATAGACTGGATCGATATCATATTGCGCTTCCCGCGGCGATAATGTTTTTACCATGGGGACTCCTCCTTATTGATGTCGTATCTTTTTTATATTAAAATAGTTCAACCCGATCTACAAACGATTCAACTCGGACGAAAAATGTATTTGTGCACCTATATATTGTATAATAGACCTAGGAGAAAATACGAACAGGATGATCTGAATTGGTTGATTATTTGCTTTTCGAAGAAGATGTCGAGATGATGTATTCCCCTGCTATTTTCCATCGGGGAATGAGTTATTATATGCAGGGCCGGGTCAAAAAATTGATTTTTGATAAAGACTCCACCTGGACGGCAATCGTAAAAGGGTCCAAAACCTATTACGTCACTATTTACTATGACGAGGAATTCGGGGAATTTTCAAACGTATGTACATGCCCGGCACATGAACAATACGGCGAGTGCAAGCATGAAGTAGCGGCCATGCTTGCGATTGCAAATGGGGAGGAAGAGGTGGCAGAACCGAATATTGGCGATGTTTCGGAGACGCACCAGCATATGAAAACTTTACAATTGATGAATATTTTTTCCGGCCTTCAACAAAGCATGATGGAAACAAAACACAATGCCGCGAGAAAGCCACTCCGTCTTGAATATTTTTTAAAAGCTACGAACGTTTCCGGCTTTGGCTCTGACCACTTTTTAACCATTGAAATTAAAATCGGGCCCGGCCGGACATATGTGGTCCGCGACATAAAAGATTTCCTCGGCAATGTCAGCCGCGGGAACCCGCATGCATTTACAAAAAACTTCATTTATGATCCGGATGAACATGCGTTCGAAGAAGAAGATAAGGAAATTGTGGAGATGCTGCTTTATATGCTGTCCACCCAGCAATTGTACGAGGCTTCCATGGATCGTTGGTACAGATTTGCATTGGAGCGGGAACTGGTCATTCCGCCGTTTATCGCAAGGCCACTTATAAAGAAACTGGCAAACCGCAAATGCAAATTCAAATATGAACGTTACGCGGCAGATTCGATTGTCTTGCATCAGGAAGAAGAACTACCGCTTTCTTTCCGGCTTGACGGCAACAGCCAGGGTGGCCCGGGCTTTTTACTGCAGCTGAAGAGCTTAAGGGACCTGCTTTTATTTGAACAATACGGGCTTGCATTTTACAAAGGGGGTTTTTATGAGCTGTCCACGGACCAGCTTGCTCTTTTAACGGCACTTGAAGATTTTTACAAGAAAAGTGGCGATGAAGTAGAGATCCAGCAAGAGCAGATGAGCCCGTTCCTTTCCAATGTGTTGCCAGGCCTGAAGCGGATCGGAAAAGTAAAGCTGACAAAAGACATTAAAGGGAAAATCGTCCAGCCAAAACTACAAACGAAAATTTTTATGGACAACGAAGACGAAAAGATTACGCTGCGGATTGAACATCATTACGGCTCCCGTGTCATTGATCCGTTTATGGACGAAGAAACGCCGGATGATGATAAGATTTTGCTGCGTGATGTGGAAAAAGAGCAGAAAATCATGACGATGATCGAACAGTCGCCGCTCAAATACAACGGCAAACAGCTGTATTTGGAAAACGATGAAGAAGCGTTGTACGAATTTATTTTTACTATTCTTCCGCAGCTTGAAGAGGAAGCGGAAGTGTATATTGCAGGCGCCATCAAATCGTATTTCCAGACGAGCCACTACACGCCGCTTACATCGGTGGATATGGATACGAGCGGAAATTTTCTGGAAGTCAATTTCGACATGGACGGCATTGATGAAGAAGAGATCCGCAATGTGCTCCGGTCCGTGATCGAGAAAAAACGGTATTACCGGCTGCCGGACGGGGCTTTTGTCTCCCTCGAAAGCGATGAATTCGAACATATCGGGCAGCTCCTTGGCGAACTGCATGTCTCGAAGAAAGAGCTTGAAGACACCCGCCTGAAAGTTCCGGTTTACCGCGGGCTCCAGGTGGAAGAGCTGATGAAGACGCGTGATAAATATGCTGTTAAATTCGGCAAAGCGTTCCGGAAGCTCGTCCAGCAGCTGAAAAATCCGGAAGATACGGATTTCGAACTGCCAAAAGGGCTTGAGGCAAAGATGCGTGATTATCAGGTGACCGGGTTTCAATGGTTCAAGTCGCTCGCCTTTTACCGTCTTGGCGGGATTCTGGCTGATGACATGGGGCTCGGGAAAACATTGCAGAGCATCTCTTACATGTTATCAGAAAAAGAAGCGAATCCGGATATCAAGCCGTTTTTGGTTGTGGCGCCGGCATCCCTTATTTACAATTGGAAAAGCGAGATTGAAAAATTTGCACCGGGGCTCTCGTCGATGGTTATTGCCGGCACGCCTTCCGAGCGGAAAGCCTTTTTTGAAGCGGGCGAGCTGCCGGATGTGTTGATCACCTCGTACCCGACGCTGCGCCAGGATATCGAGGAGTACGAAAAGATTGAATTCGATACTTTGATTTTGGATGAGGCCCAGGCGATTAAAAACTATGCGACAAAAACAGCCGCCGCCGTCCGGAATGTGCAGGCGGGGAGAAGATTTGCGTTAAGCGGCACGCCGATTGAAAATTCCATTGATGAACTATGGTCGATTTTTCAGGCGGTTCTCCCGGGCTTTTTCCCGCCGCTGCCTGAATTCCGGAAAATGGAGCAGGAAAAAATTTCGCGGATGGTGCGGCCGTTCATTTTGCGACGCGTCAAAAAAGATGTATTGAAGGAGCTGCCGGATAAAATTGAAACCAATCATTTGTCCGAGCTGACGAAACCGCAAAAAGAGCTTTATCTGGCGTATTTGGACAGAATCCGGCATGAAACAGCCCAAACGCTGGCTGAAGGGGATTTTAACCGGAACCGGATTAAGATTCTGGCGGGGCTTACCCGTCTGCGCCAATTGTGCTGCCATCCGTCGCTGTTTGTGGAAAATTACCAGGGCGACTCCGGGAAACTTGAGCAGCTCGTTGAATTGGCGCATACGGCGATTGAAAACGGGAAGCGGCTGCTGATTTTTTCACAGTTTTCCAGCATGCTCCAGATGATCCGGACGCGGCTTTCTGACGAGGGCATCGATTCTTTTTATCTTGATGGCCAGACGCCGTCACGGGAGCGGGTCGAAATGGCAGACCGGTTTAACAGCGGCGAGAAAAATGTCTTTTTGATTTCGCTCAAGGCCGGTGGTACCGGCTTGAACCTGACCGGCGCCGATACTGTTGTGCTGTATGATTTGTGGTGGAACCCGGCTGTTGAAGAACAGGCAGCCGGCCGCGCCCACCGCATCGGCCAGAAAAACGTTGTCCAGGTCATCCGCCTGATCGCCCGCGGCACCATCGAGGAAAAAATATACGAACTCCAGCAGAAAAAGAAAGAACTGATCGAACAAGTCATCCAGCCGGGCGAAACCATGCTGAACAGCCTGAATGAAGAGGAAATTAAAGAACTGCTAGGCATGTAAAGGAAATGCTGTGGCATTTGCATTTACGGCCTGGTGGGGACCGGTATGTAAGGAGACTTTGAACCCTCAAAGATCGGCATTTCTGAAAATCCAAGCAGCTAGCCGAGAATTAAAACTTCGGGACTTTCAGCAAGGATAGCAAGGATGCTTCAGGCCTCCCGATTGCGAGACTTTTCCTTCCCCGTGGGATGGCCGGGTGTATAAAAGAGAATTACCTGGTTGGAACTTTCCCAGCCTGGTGGCGACCGATATGTAAGAAAAACCCCCGCAGTTATTTGGCTGCGGGGGGTTTTGGGATGAGGGAGAACCATTCTTGGAATGAAATGCAATTTTTTTAGGCTACCTGTTGTTGCGAGCGGCTTCCATACACAAAGTGTTAAAGTTCAACAATATTGTTAGTTAATAAAAAAAATACTGTTTAAATACATAAAAGGTTATGGTTCAAGACGATAACATTATTCTACTGGATAGCGGCATGAAAGTAAATGTCAATTATTCACATACATTTATCAAGTATATTTTTATTAAATAACCCCTTTACAATTTTTTTGAAGTGGTTTAAAATACCATTATAGTTAATCGAAAATTGGAAAGGTGGTGAGAAAATGAATTATACTGAATACATTGTTACTACGCTACTAAAAAGGAATATTCGTGCTGTTGAATTGCAAGAAACACTTGGGAAATTTATCAATCAAAGCATGCTTTTAGAAGAAGGATTAAAGAAATTTCATGAAGAGAGAAGGCCGAAACTATATGTCTTTTCAGGCCTTTATCCTGTTGAAACGCAGTCAAAATTATATAAAGCGGGAAAGGTCTATGTTTTCCGTATCCGCTCATTGGATGAAAAAATGATTACTTCGCTGATTTCTTGCATGAAGGAAGTTAGCAGCGAAACGTTCCAAGTGCTTGCGACAGAAAAGAAACGAGTGGCATATAAGCCGATAACAGAATTGGTTACGATTACACCATTTATTGCCACGATTGACAACAAACCATGGATGCCAAATCAACACAGTATTGGATTATTAATGGAAAGAATGCATATGAATGCAGAAAAAAAATATAAAACGTTTTACAAAGAAGAGCTCAATTGCTCCCAGTTTGTACAAAGGGTGGAAATTACAAACCGTAAACCGATTGCGATGACTTATAAAAACATCCGATTGCTTGGACATAAAGCAAGGATTTTTGTTAATTCGGATGAGGCATCTCAAAAACTGGCTTTTACTGTTTTGGGGGCAGGTTTGCTAGAGAAAGGAAGTTCTCTCGGTACTTCGTTTTGCTTTGCGAATTTTTTAAAATTAAACTGAGGACAACGACGAGACAAGGCGTGCTTTTTGCCATGAATTATCCGATTGACTTCAGAAACTGATGGGTTAGCCTGCTTTGCTTCCATAGCTGAAGCAATAATCATAGCAATCTAACATTTTCAATCGTGAGAAGGTTATGGAAAGGGGGAGAATAATGCTAAAAGATCTTGTACCCAAATTTTTTGAGGAGTTAAATGAGCACCCAGGCCTAATTTTGGACAACTATGATCTAAAAGAAGGAGCCTATTTTCGCCTTTTTTTAGATCGGACGCTGGAAGAAAATCTTGCAAATCTTGAATATGTTATCATTCGAAAGAAAGAAGAAGTTGGAGCCGCAAAAAAAGATATTGTAAAGTGGTTTAAGATTAGGGATTATTACAGCTCTCTGCTGTATGATAGCACCAATAAAGCTGTGGATAACCAAAAAAAGTTTCATAATACCAATGGCTTAACCTTGTTTGTAAAGTCAAATATTATTATGGACAAGGAAGCAAAATTTCCGGTTTCGGAAATATACCCGCATTTGGAAAAGTTTTATACAGATTATTTACCTAAAGCAGGGGAAAAACTATTTGATTTGTATCCGCTGCAATCAAAAAGTAAAAATAAGAAATCTGTTGAATTAGCGGAGAGACAGGGTTTTTTTAAAAAGGAATACGGTAAATTAGTTGAATATCTGCACTCCGAAACTCGTAAACAACTTTACCAGAAAGTCCAAGACTTTTGGAGACAATATTTCGATCAATTTTTATTAATCATTCAAGAGATTATCCGTGAAAATAAGATTGATAACTATATCAAAATTTTTTTTGATGCTGATGAGGATATTTATCGGAAAGAATACCAAATATATGTACTTCCAAGAATCTTTAATGTAAATGATTATAATCAGCTTAATCACGGGAAAATCTTGGGTTTGCCAGCGTATGACGTGAATATGAATGCAAAAAAACCTTTTTTAGAACTAAAATCGATGAAAGCAAAGGTGCCGACCCGTGTGACAGTCGAGGAGGCACTTGTGATTAAAGATCTTTCTAAATGGTTGGAGCAACAAGGGAAATTTAAAGAATATATACTGCCGGGCAGTAATCCTTTTGCAATTGACAGGGAGAGGTGGCTTCGGCGAGATCCTGGAAGCATTCATATGCGCTTGGATAAAAATGGAAGCATTGAATATTTTGAACAAGTGCCATTTAAAAACAGGGAAAAACTGTTAATTGAAATTGAAAACTTTTTGCAAATTGAAGAAAAAGATAACGCCCAAAAATATGTTAAATATTATGACCCAATTCAATCAACAGGACAATTGTACCACCAGATCAATGAGTTGTTTTTTAATAATTATTTAAAATACGGATTTTTTAATTCGGACATCCCGAAAGTAAAAGAAAATGAATTTCCGGGGGAAATGCAGACGATTTATGTCATGGCAAGGCAAGCATTGTATGACTTTATCTTTAAAGGAACAAATCAAACAATCAAGCCGTTTATAAAAAAGTTTTCACGGCAGCTTATAGAAATACAAATATGCAAAACGAGTAAAGGGCTTAATTTCAAAAAAACGGCCGAAGCCTTTTTGTTGCGGACAGCTTTAATGAAATTCATAGGATATGAGGAGGGGAGCATTTTGGCTGAAACTACAAAAGCATTATATGAAAAATTAAGTATAAAACTAAAAGATAAAGAAACATTTGTAGAATGCGAAAGTGATCCGGAATTTTATTTTCTTGCCGGGCAACTGGGGTATTATTTGCTTTTCCAATCCGAGGCGAAAGACAAAAACTTCGGGATGGCGGAACCGATCATGCAGATAAAATATGCCAATCAATTAAAACGACATTTAAGAGATTTATTTGAAACATACAGCCATGCAATTAAATTTAATTATATGACTGTTAAAAATGCAATGTCTATGGTGCTTGGCTATTTAACTTCTAGAGAAAGGATAGACGAGACGAACAAGGACTATTTGTTCGCGGGCTTAATTGGGAAAAATTTGCTACTGCAATCAAATAAAAAAGAGGGGGACAAACAAGATGGCGAAGCTAAATAAAAGAATTTATGGGATTGCCGGAATTGGCGCATATATGTCGAACTGGAATGCAGATTTTACAGGTCGGCCCAAGACAACCAGTACAGGAATTGTGTTTGGCAGTGACAAGGCACTGAAATATAGTATTAAACGGTACTGGGTGAATCAAGGTGACAAGGTGCTTTATTATAAATCTTATATTGTTCAGGATAAAGGTGGGGACAAAGCAAAACTGCAGCCAAAAGATTTGACAGAGCGGTATCAGGAAGTATTCCAAACTGAGTTGACTGACAAAACACCTTCTAAAGAAGTGCTGAAAAATCTTTTTTCCGCTGTTGATGTAATGAATTTCGGAGCTACTTTCGCCGTTAAAAAACAAAATATTGGTCTGACCGGTGCGGTTCAGATTGGACAGGGCCTAAATAAATACGAAGACACAAATGTGGAAATTCAGGATATTTTATCACCTTTCCGTAACGCGAATAAGTCTGATGCGGATGCCTCTTCTCTCGGTAAAAAAATTGTCAGTAATGAAGCCCATTACGTCTATCCGTTTAGCGTAAATTATAATCATTATGATGAGTATATTTCCCTTCTCGATGGATTTGAGGGCTATACTATCGAAGCATACGAAAAATTAAAGGAAGGACTTCTGCGCGGTGCGACAGCGTTAAACACAAACAGTAAAGCAGGCTGTGAAAACGAACTGGCCCTTTTTGTGACTTGCCGTGAGGGTAGTGAACTGTTTTTGCCGCAGTTGGACAGTTATGTGGAAGTTTGGAAGGAAGGCAGCCAAATCATTTATAATTTGGTGGCCTTAGAACAATTTCTCTCCCAATTTGGTGACGACATAGAATTGATTGAAGTATTTTATAATCCTGTAAGAATTGCTGTGAAAAAAGAAACAAATTTATTTGCAGAAAAAAACATCTATACCTTTGAGCAGTTGTAAAGGATGTGGGAATATTGAGAGCGCTCGCATTTGAATTGAGGGGGAGAACTGCCTTTTTTAAAAAACCCGACGTGAATGCCAATATTTATTTTACTTACAGCCACATTCACAAGATCGCTCTTCTAGGAATGCTTGGGGCGATTCTCGGGCTTAAAGGTTATGAAGCACAAAGCCGTGATATAAAAGCGAATGGCGATAATGAGGCAAACCGGTATCCTGAGTTTTATGAAAAACTGAAGGATTTAAAAGTAAGCATAGTACCACATGGAGACCGGGGTTATTTCTCTAAAAAAATCCAGGTTTTTAATAATAGTGTTGGATATGCCAGTTTTGAACAGGGGCAGAACCTTATTATAAAGGAACAATGGCTAGAAAATCCACATTGGACTGTTTATTTGCTGGATGACGGAACTGAGATTTGCATGGAACTTTTTAACCGCTTAAAATCCCATCAATCAGTATATCTACCTTATTTGGGAAAAAATGATCATCCGGCTTCTATTACTAAAGTACGTGAAGTTGAACTGGAAAACGCATGGGCACCGGGTTCATGTATCGATTCTTTATTTTGTTCTAAGGGGGTAGACCTTGGAAGAAGCAGAACGGAGCCTTATCTATATCAGGAGTTTTTGCCTATTAAAATGGATGATATATTAAATAGTTATGTTTTTGAACAAATGTTTTTTACAAATCAAGTTGTAAATAAGATACAAAATAGCAATGTAATTTATTGTGCCGAAGAAAAAAATTTATTTTTCTTTTAATCGAGGAGGGGAGCGGCATTGCGTCGTATTAGAGAATATATAGATGCTGCTCCTCCAATATTGGCCCATATTGGAGGAGCAAAACCTGAAACATTGGAAGAGCATTCCAAGCTGGTGATGGATTTTGTGCATTTGTTGGAAGAAGAAAACGGATTGAAGGAGGCTGTAGAGAGGTGTATTAATGCTTTGCGTTTTAAAGGTGAGTCTTTGCCAGAAACACTGCAATCTTTGGTCACGGAATGGTTTTATCAAGGAATTTATCTGCATGACCTTGGAAAAATTAATCCGGCATTTCAAAGTAAGAAAATGAAAAATGAGCAAGTTGATATTCAAAAAAAAGAAATGGATTCAAAACATTCGTTGCTTTCTTCGTTACTGTTTTTAGATATTTTTATTCAGAAATAGAAGAAAAGGTTCCAAGAAATTACCAAGCCTTTATGGCACATGTATTGTATTGCTTTACCTATTTGATATCAAGACACCATACTTATCTAGAAAATGTAAGCGATGATAAATATTTTGATGCACTGGAGGAACTTTGCAGCCGTGTCCAACGACATCCGTACTATATTCAATTTTATCGGGAGGCAAAAAAATTTGCCGAATTTGATCTTACTGGTGTAGAGGACTACCAAAGAGAACAGGACAGCCACGAACCTTTTTCATTCTATATCTTAATGAAATTGTTTTACTCTGCACTTGTAGCATGCGACTTTTATGCAACTTATACGTATAATGTCGGAGGCCAGAAACCCGGCTTTCGTTTTTTGACAGAGCATCACATTAAGGACTTAAGAAAAACATATGAAGATACGGAAGTATTAAAAGGTATTCGGCGCTTTCAACAAGATCCTTCCAGCTTTGATAATATCCCCATCAATTCGCTCAGGTCCCAAATTTTTTTGGAAGCTGAAACACAACTGCTTAATCGACTGGATAAAAATATTTTCTATCTTGAGAGCCCGACCGGCAGCGGGAAAACAAATATGTCAATTAACCTTGCTTTAAGGTTACTGGAAAGTGGTCAGTCGCTGAATAAAATAATTTATGTATTTCCGTTTAATACTTTAGTAGAGCAGACAAAGGCCAGTTTAGACCAGGTTTTTCCGGACGACTTTCAGACAAAAGTCCCCATAAAAGTGGTAAATTCAGTAACACCCATTATTACAAAAGAAGACAAGCGGAATCATGGAGAAAAACCAATAGATTTAAAAGAAGAAGTGCTTATGCGGCAGATGTTGCAGTATCCGATCACGGTCACTTCCCATGTTAATTTTTTTAATTATCTTTTCGGACAGGGGCGTGAATCCAATTTGCCATTTGTCCATCTTTGTAATAGTGTTGTCATTTTAGATGAAATTCAGTCTTACCGGAATGATCGGTGGATAGAAATTATTCATTTCCTGGAGTCTTTAAGTGAACTGTTAAATATGAAAATCATTATTATGTCAGCCACTTTGCCAAAGCTAGACCGGTTGCTCCTGCATGGAAAAGAAGTAGCAGCTGAACTTTTGCCAAATGCCAGAAAATATTATGAAAATCCCATTTTTAAGGACCGGGTTCACGTTCATTTCGAACTTTTAGAGAAAGGAACGATGGATTTAGATGAATTGGAAGAGTTCCTCGACCAACTGATTATTGAAAAAGGGCCGAAACGAATCCTTTTTGAATTTGTAACAAAACGGTCCGCCCGTGAATTTCATCGCCGGATTCTTGAAAAATATGAAAAGAAGCGGCCTGTCATACTGTTGACCGGGGACGACCATAGCTATTACAGAAAAAAAGTAATTGAAGCGATAAATAAAAAAGAAGAAGGAGTATTTCAATTACAGGATGTGATTTTAATTGCGACCCAGGTAGTAGAGGCCGGGGTGGATATTGATATGGATATCGGGTTTAAAAACATTTCAACATTGGATAGTGATGAGCAGCTGCTCGGAAGAATCAACAGATCCTGCCTGAGGGAGGATTGCCATGCCTACTTCTTTTTATTGGATGATGTCTCAAAAAAATTGAAAAACAGTAATGACTACCGTCTTGAAAAAGATTTGCGGGATCGTGAATATCAAAATGACTTGATCAATAAAGATTTTCATCGCTTTTATCAAAATGTCTTTCGCAGATTGATAGAAACAAGCCAGGAAAGGAATAATCATAACATCGAACATTTTCTCTATATGGTTCAAAGCCTAAATTTTGGCGGGGTAGCAGATCAAATGAAACTTATCGAACAACAGACCAATACATTATTTATTGCATATTTGCTGGAGCTTGATAATCAGGAGAAAGTAGACGGAAGAGAAATATGGAACCAATACAAAAGTGTTTTAAAAGACAGTCAACTGGACTATGCTGAACGCCAAGTAAAATTATCCGAACTGCGGCAAATCATGGATTACTTTACATTTAATATTTTTGGTGAACCTGTTATAAATGACGACCAACTTGGCAATCTTTATTTTGTTGAAAAAGGGGAATTGTATATGGAAATTGATCCTTTTACACACATGCAGCGGTTTAACCCGCAAAAATATCAAAAGACGAGTGAGGATATTTTCATATGAATATTACGGGAACAATGGTCAACTATTATTTCCATTGCAAACGTCAGTGCTGGTTATTTGCAAACAGGGTGAACATGGAGGACAACAGTGAGAACGTCCGTATCGGAAAAGTACTTCATGAACTTAAACTTCAGGAAAAAAGAAATACCGAAGTGCTGATCGAGAATATTAAAGTGGATAAGATTACAGATAAGTATCTCGTGGAAATGAAGAAATCCGATGCAGATGTGGAAGCAGTGAGATGGCAGGTTCTCTATTATCTTAAAGTATTAAAAGATAAGGGGATTGAGAAGCAAGGGAAGATTACTTTTGAAGAAAAAAATAAACAAAACCACAAAGTGATTTATGTTGAACTGAATGAAGAGATGGAGACACAACTAGAAAAAATTTTAAAGGATATGAATACGTATCTCGAGCAAGAATATCCAATAGCTCCCCTCAATGACAAAAAGTGCAAGAAATGTGCATATTTTGAGTACTGTTATGTGTAGACTTGTTCAATAAGTAGGGCTTGCTGAATAAGTAAAATGCCTGGATTTAGAAAGGTTGCTGTCAGCTTTGGCACCATTTAAATACTAGGATTTTACAACATATCCAGTGAAAAGCTTGCACTCGAAAGTCAATTCGTCGTATGGAGAAGATAAAATCAACAATTTTCGCAAAAAAATTCTGCTATATTTTGAGACAGAGTTTGCAGACAAACTCAAAATCGGATTCGTTCAGCAAGCCCTAAATAATTGTCCTAAATCTTGCGGAATTATAAGTGGGCATTTACAGCTATTTTTAGGAAGCGAAGGAAATCTTTCTTTCAAAATCTGTTTCCTTCAGTGTATAGAAGAGAGTCAATTATTCTGCTATTTGAAACGAATGACGGACAAGTTAAAATCTGATTTGTAAGCAAATCTGCTTTAAGGAGACGAGGGGGAAATGAGAAAATCTACAAAATATTTACTTAGCATGGGAGAGCTTAAAAAGAAAGATAACTCACTTGTTTTTAAAAATGAACGGGGCCATACCTATATTCCTATTGAAAGTGTAAGAGAAATCTATTGTTTAAATGAAATATCTTTGAATAGCAAACTATTTCATTTTTTATCTAACGCTGGTGTCATTGTTCATTTTTTTAATTATTATCAACAGTATGCCGGCACTTTTTATCCGAAAGAGCAGCTCGTAAGTGGGAAATTAACAGTAATGCAGGCAAAGTTATTTGAGACGAAAAGATTGGATGTTGCTAAGTCAATTGTAAACGGGATAGCGAAAAATATCCATTATGTTTTGTATCATTATTATAAGCATGGAAAAACGGATTTGAAGCCTTACCTTGATTGGCTTAAAAAAGAAGTACCAAAGCTACTAAAAAAAGAAATTTCAATCAAACAAATATTATTTATTGAAGGAGAAATTTGGCGGAATTTTTATGGTACTTTTCACCTGTTTTTACCTGAAAGTTTTGTAATGAATAAGCGTGTACGAAGGCCTCCGGATAATCCGATAAATGCCTTAATTTCTTTTGGAAATACTATTTTATATAGTAAAACATTGTCACAGATATACCGTACGCATTTAAACCAAACCATCAGTTATTTGCATGAACCTGGGGAGAGCAGATTTTCTTTGTCACTTGATTTATGTGAGGTGTTTAAGCCAATTATTGTTTTTAAAACAATTTTTGAAACTGTAAATAACCGGAAGTTACAGGTCGGGAAGCATTTTGACAAAGATTTGAACTATGCGTTATTAAATGAAGCCGGAAGAAAAGTGTTTATTGAAGCATTGGAAGAAAGGTTATCGAGTGTAATTCTTCATCCGCGCCTTAAAAGAAAAGTAACATTAGAGACAGCAATACGGTTGGATGCCTATAAATTAATTAAATATATTTTGGAGGATCAACCCTTTATCCCTTTTAATGCAAAGGAGATGGTATAGTGGGGGCAAAAAAGTCGCTTAATTTTAACTATGTATTTTTATTTTATGATATAAACGAAAGAAGAGTACAAAAGGTTTTTAAAATTTGTAAAAAATATTTATATCATCATCAAAAATCTGTTTTTCGCGGTGCTATTACACCATCACAGCTAATTTCTCTTAAAAAAGAGCTTAATAAAGTAATTCATAAAGATGAAGACTTCATTTCTATTGTTAAGTTTTTAAGTGAGTTCTACTTTGATGAAGAAACAATCGGCAAAAACCCGGGAGATGGAGAATCGATATTTTTATGACTCACTTTTTCCCAACCGAATAAATACGGCACAACTGGCGATCACTTGGTATAAAAGGCTTCTGAGGGAATTTGGATGGACATATCAAAAAAACGATAACGGTTGGGAAAAAACAAACAATCCACTTGTACCAAAGTCTCTAGCTGAGGTATACTTGCAGTAAGTGTTGAAAATACTGGGGTTGAACTTTAACATTGGATGTATTTAAATACAGTTAGAGGTGCAAACAATGTATTGAAAGAAATGTTGAACTTTAACATTGGATGTATTTAAATATGGACAACAAAAACATGCGGTACTTTTCGATAGCGTTGAACTTTAACATTGGATGTATTTAAATATTCTGTAGTTTTTATGTGTATATAAGTAAAGGTTAGTTGAACTTTAACATTGGATGTATTTAAATAGCTGTTAAATTATGATGCCCATATAGATTATATCGTTGAACTTTAACATTGGATGTATTTAAATGTTGGACGTAAAGCAGCAGGAAAAATCGTTAGTGCGTTGAACTTTAACATTGGATGTATTTAAATAGATTGTCGCCGTCACACCGGAGATTGTGCAGGACCGTTGAACTTTAACATTGGATGTATTTAAATTGATTACTGTTCAACGATGGCAACATGGTTATCTTTAGTTGAACTTTAACATTGGATGTATTTAAATACATCCGTAAGAGTCCGGGAGGTGCGATTTTAGGACGTTGAACTTTAACATTGGATGTATTTAAATTATTTACCAAAATAAAGTCCGGCATCGTTTACAATGTTGAACTTTAACATTGGATGTATTTAAATTATTTACTTTGCTTTTTTCGGAGTGTTTGCCCATGTGTTGAACTTTAACATTGGATGTATTTAAATTAATGTACGATAAATCCTTCATTAGTACCGATTAATGTTGAACTTTAACATTGGATGTATTTAAATAAGCCAAGCATATAGTTAGATAAACCTGAAATCAGCGTTGAACTTTAACATTGGATGTATTTAAATAAAGGTGGCATCTAATGAACGGTACAAGGACGAGTTGTTGAACTTTAACATTGGATGTATTTAAATAAAGATGAAAATGAAGAAACATCATCAAAAGATGAAAGTTGAACTTTAACATTGGATGTATTTAAATAGCGTTATACATTAATAAAAAATCAAAATTTGGAGAGTTGAACTTTAACATTGGATGTATTTAAATTTATATGCACTTATCTCATTAAGTTGATTGCTTGTCGTTGAACTTTAACATTGGATGTATTTAAATAGCTAAAACCGCAGACGGATCTAAGATTAAAGTCGGTTGAACTTTAACATTGGATGTATTTAAATTACACCGCGGCACCTCCGGCGGCAAGTATAAGCCCGGTTGAACTTTAACATTGGATGTATTTAAATTGATACAGATTTACACGGGCTTTGTGGGTAGTGGTGTTGAACTTTAACATTGGATGTATTTAAATTTGCACAATGGCGGATTATTGTCGCCCTTACGGCACGTTGAACTTTAACATTGGATGTATTTAAATAGAATACAAACAGATTATAAAACGGTCGGAACGTGGGTTGAACTTTAACATTGGATGTATTTAAATATGTGATAGGTTTGGAGATTGAACCATTTTTTAAAAGTTGAACTTTAACATTGGATGTATTTAAATATAGCGTAAAGTCTAATGTTTCTAGCGTTTGGAACGTTGAACTTTAACATTGGATGTATTTAAATCGTTAGAAGTTAAAATAAATAGTGATAAAAACGGTAGTTGAACTTTAACATTGGATGTATTTAAATTTATGTAATCCTTCCATTTTTGCTAAGTGCCCAATCATAGTTGAACTTTAACATTGGATGTATTTAAATACTTAACACCGGTAAAATAAAAAAGAGCAGGTCACGTGTTGAACTTTAACATTGGATGTATTTAAATCGGTGTCAAATTTCATGTTGGAAATTAGTTCAAAAGTTGAACTTTAACATTGGATGTATTTAAATAAAGACAACGAGACTCGTGACCATACCAACCCTTAGGTTGAACTTTAACATTGGATGTATTTAAATTGCAATAAGAATGATCCGCTGTTACCCGCCTGGGGTTGAACTTTAACATTGGATGTATTTAAATTTCGCCACATTGGAGAATGTCCTCAATCCATACCGTGTTGAACTTTAACATTGGATGTATTTAAATGTGATAAGATTCTTCAAACGGGTCAAACAACGCGAAGTTGAACTTTAACATTGGATGTATTTAAATGTTTTGAAATATTTCTTTCGAGGCATTCCATCGCCGTTGAACTTTAACATTGGATGTATTTAAATTGCAATCTCTGCATTTTCTGCATTTCCTGCATTTTGGTTGAACTTTAACATTGGATGTATTTAAATTAAATATAAACGCGTTTTTTCTGTGTCAGATTAAGAGTTGAACTTTAACATTGGATGTATTTAAATCCGAATCCCGTCCCTGGCGTAGTTACTTTAATTAGCGTTGAACTTTAACATTGGATGTATTTAAATAGGTAATGAAAGTTTTATCAGTGTAGAAAGTGGAATGTTGAACTTTAACATTGGATGTATTTAAATAGGTGGATTAGGGGGTTACCCTAACCCATACGGTGAACGTTGAACTTTAACATTGGATGTATTTAAATGGTATTCCGCAAGCGTCTCTGCGCCCCGCGTGGCGGTTGAACTTTAACATTGGATGTATTTAAATTAGTCTGGTTTAAACCAAAGTAGTTCAGCGATTCCTGTTGAACTTTAACATTGGATGTATTTAAATATATATATTTAACACTATCCATCAGTTTCCACTTCCAAGTTGAACTTTAACATTGGATGTATTTAAATTCTGCTGCGCCGGTCGTTTATCTAAACGGCAATCGTTGAACTTTAACATTGGATGTATTTAAATGAAGATGGAAACAGTAATATTAATGAAACAATTCATGTTGAACTTTAACCTTGGATGTATTTAAATCGCAGACTGGCAACGCTATATTGCAGATCCCAAAGTGGTTGAACTTTAACCTTGGATGTATTTAAGGCTTGCTGAATAAACAAAAATTCCAGATTTAGCAAGGATTTTGGCTACTTTTGTCGAATATAAAATGTAAGGATTTTATAGGAAACGTGTAAAAAACCTTGCACTTGGAGGCCGTTACGATGTACAAAAAGACCGAACATCAATTAACTTTTGTAGAAGATTTTTTTCTACCATTCGGTGGAAAATTAAATAAAGAAAATCGCTGGGTCCG
>NZ_CALPDC010000038.1:0-29561 GCF_943193165.1 Weizmannia agrestimuris | reverse complement strand
CCCACCTACTCATTGGTGCGATTCGCACCTTCACATTCCTTGAGGATGGGAGACTTCTTTCGGAAAGCCGTTAAAAACCGGACGGACGATTATCATGCAATTTTGTTTGAAACCCGTCTGCTCGGGCAAAAAGCGGTGTGCATCAGTGGCGAGGAAGCAGTCAAAATGTTTTATGACCCGGAAAAATTCAAACGAAACGGGGCTGTGCCGAAACGTATTCAAAAAACGTTGTTTGGCGAAAATGCGATCCAGACGCTCGATGGAAAAGAGCATCTCCACCGGAAAGCGCTGTTTTTATCGCTGATGGGGCCGGATGCGCAGCAGCATTTGGCACAAATGGTCCGGGCAGCATGGGAAGCGCGCATCCCCGAATGGGAGCAAAAAGACCGTATTGTTTTGTTTGACATCCAACATGTGAAAAAGAAAACGCCTGCCGGTTAATGGCGGGCGTTTTCTTTTTTCTCAATCGTCGCTTCCCAAAATGCCGAGAATTTGCAAAATGTAAATAAACAGGTTGATAAAATCAAGGTACAGGCTTAAAGCCAAAAGCGGGACCATTTCCTCGGAAATGCCATGGTGCTTCATTTGGTTAAAGTCAAAAACAACATACAGGGAAAAAACAATCGCGCCAATGAAGGAGTACGCGAGCATCCCGGTTGAGGTTAACGGGCTGAAAATGCTGAATATTCCGATGAAGATCAGCGCCAACAATGCGACAAGCAATGCGGTGCTTAAAAAGCCAAGATCCCTCTTGGTAACGGCCCCAATAACGCCCATCACGGCAAAAATGCCGAACGTGGAACCAAAAGCGAGCAGGACGACCTCAGCACCGGCCTGGGATGCATAATAAGCTACAACCGGATATGTCGTAATACCGGAAATAAAGGTGAAAGCATAAACGAACAAATACCCGACGCTCTTTTTCCTTCTTAACCAGAAAGCGGCGATGACCATTGCAATTTCTGCAACCATCAGCGGCATCATAAGCGCAGGCGGAATGAATCTCCCCGTATATAAACCCGCCGTTGCAAACAGCAGTGAAACGGCAAAGACGCCAAGCACTTTCTGGAATACAGGCCTTGATTGTATGGCCTCCATAAAATCCCTCCTTTGTTTTTCTTATTACTATTATATTTTCACATCGCCCCTGATTTCAATCTTTCCGTCCCATTTTAAAAAATTTTGCGAATGCCCTTGACAAAAATGGGTGAAACATTTAAAGTGTATTTAAACTAAATAATATTTAAAATTCTTATCCAGAGAGGTGGAGGGACTGGCCCTTTGAAGCCTCGGCAGCGGTCTTTTTTAAAGAACTGTGCCAATTCCAGAAAGCAATTGCTTGAAGATAAGAAGAGCGGACGGTTCTGTTTTGCAATCCATACCTCTTCTTATTGCCGAAGAGGTTTTTTTAATGGGCCCATGCAGCTAAAAGCAATTTCTTTCTGCGCACAGCAGCTGTTTAAAAAAATATGCAGAAAGAGGGAATCATGATGACAAAAACATTAACAAAAGCGCCGTACAGAGCAGACATTGTCGGAAGTTTTTTGCGCCCGGCCCGGCTGCACGATGCGCGGGAAAAATTTGCAGTGGGCACCATTTCGGCGGAAGACTTGCGTGCAATTGAAAATGAAGAAATCCGCCATCTTGTCGACAAACAACTTGAAGCCGGCCTTGAAGCAGTAACGGACGGGGAATTCCGGCGAAGATTCTGGCATACGGATTTCATGGAGCATTTGAACGGGGTGGAAGGGTATGTACCGAACCATGGATACCGGTTTGTTGGCATTGAAACAGAAGCTTATGACGTCCGGGTAACCGGAAAAATCTCCTTTAACCCGGACCATCCGCACATAAAAGATTTTATTGCGCTGAAAGAAATCGCCGGGGACAGGGCGATTGCGAAAATGACCATTCCAAGCCCGAATCAGTTTTTCAATGCCGGGATCCGCAATGAAGACATTTACCCGGATCTTGAAGAATACACAAATGATATTATCCAAACTTACCGGGATGCGATCAAAGCTTTTTATGATGCCGGCTGCCGCTACTTACAGCTGGATGATGTCTATCTTGCCGGCCTGTGTGCACCGAAACTGCCGTTTACAGACAGTGACCTCAAGAGGGAAAGATTGATTGATCTCGCTTTACATGTAGCTAACAGCGTACTGGAAGGTAAGCCCGATGACCTGACCATCACAACCCATCTGTGCCGCGGCAACTACCAGTCAAAATGGGCTTTTGAAGGCCCGTATGATAAAATTGCCCCGAAAATCTTTGCAAACGAAAAAGTAGACGGGTTTTTCCTTGAATACGACGATGAGCGTTCCGGCGGGTTTGAACCGTTAAAATACATTCCGGAAGGCGGACCGAGAGTCGTGCTTGGCATTTTTACATCGAAAAAGGGAGAGCTTGAAGATAAGGAACTGATCAAAAAACGAATTCAAGAAGCATCCAGATATGTACCGCTCGAACAGCTTTGCATCAGCACCCAGTGCGGCTTCTCCTCCACCCACCACGGCAATCTTTTATCGGAAGAACAACAGTGGGAAAAAGTAAAATATATTGTGGATACCGCAAAGGAAATTTGGGGATAAACCGGAAAAACCCGCTGGGCAGCCAGCGGGTTTTTTATCCGTCAGGACCGTGATTCAAGCACGAATCCCTTTTTCTTTTCATACAAGCTGTTTGTTCATAATTGAAGCGCACAGCCAGCTTTAATGCGAATGCTGGGCACGACCAACACTCCGTCGAACCCCGTGTGTGCGGGCTGCTTCTTCAGCCGGTGATTTAATGAAAAGCGTAATCGCAAAAGAGATCAGGCAGAGAATCGTGATCGCATGGAATGTCGGCATAAAGCCCCCGAGAAGAGAAGCAATGACCGATCCGGATAATGCGCCGATGCCGAACCCTTGGTAAATCACTGAATAATTGGCGCTTTGATTTTTCAGACCGAAGAAGTCTGAAATAATAGCCGGAAATACGGTGACATTTCCGCCGAAACCGAAAGCAATCGCTGCAACACAGATAAAGAACAAGGCGAAATTTAAGTGGGCATAGCTTAAAACGGAAACCGCAATGGCCGTTGCAAGCAGCGTCCCTGATACCACTTTCATTCTTCCAACATGGTCTGATAAACCGCCGAGAATGAGCCGTCCGATTGTGTTAAAAACGGCAATGAGTGCAACTGCATTGCTGGCCGTCGCAACATCCAGCCCGACAAGCCTCGTGCCGATGTCTTTTACAAGGCTGATCAGATACAAACCACTCATACATGCAGTGAAGAATACGATGAATAAAAGGTAAGCTTGTTTCGTTTTGAGCATTTCTTTGATGGTAAAATCTTTTCCGGCCGGTTGTTTGGATACAGTACCGGATGTGGTTGCATTTTCTGCTTCTTTCAAGAGGAAAGATCCGCCGGTGATCATGACAATCGCAATAACCCCCCAGCAAAGGAAAGCCTGTGTGACGCCAAACGAACTGAGGACGGCACCGTTTATAAACTTAAATACCAGGCTGCCAGTCCCGTACGCCCCGACGGAGATGCCTGAAACGAGGCCTTTTTTATCCGGAAACCATTTCATTAAATTGGATAAAGTCGTGATGTAAGCTGTCCCGTCGGCATAACCAACGATAAGCCCTGCCAACAGATAGAGCATCCAAAGTGTAGGTGCAAATGCACTCAAGATTAATCCTGCGCCAAGCAAAATGCCGGAAAAAGCAACCAGGCGGCGCAGACCCCATTTTGCCTGTAATTTTGTGGCAAACAATGTCGATACCGCAAGTGCCAGGCTTAAAATGGAAAACGTCGTCGATACGGCACTCAATTGCCATCCAAATTTATCAACAAGCGGCTGGTTAAACAAACTCCAAGTATAAACAGTACCAAGCCCCATTTGTACAATCAGCGTCCCCAATACAATCAGGCTGCGGTTTGCTTTTTGTTCTAACATGTCCGGTTCCTCCCGTTTCTTCTGTCCTTTTCTACAGCTCAAATTATAGTACGAAAATAAGGAGGGAACGCATTTTCGGAACGAGAATGCTTTAAAACGGAATAAACGGTATACAAAAAGGAATGGACGGCATAGGACCAACCGCTTCCTGAAACTTTCCCGCTACATGTCCATTCAAGATGGCATATGGATGAATGCAGACATGCCAATTTTTACGCGCAAACGGTATGACCGGAAGCAAGCCATGACCGCTTTTTCGGCGTAACACCTTGAAGGATGGCATATCGGAAAGCAGGCATTCTAACTTTTCACGTGCGAACGACCGCAGTGCACAAAACAGACCATGCTTATTTTGTCACGCCCGTCCCGGCAAAAACAGGAAAAGCCGGCATGCACTTTTCGTGTTCATGCCGGTCGCTTTTCCTCCATGGCTGGACGCTTTAGTTTAAAAATGCATCAGCGCTTTAAACTGTTTCACATTTCTTCTGCTTACCGGAATTTCCGCATCCATCCCGTTTAAGCGGAGTAAATACGTTTGATTGAACCACGGCACAATTTCCCGGATTTTTGTTAAATTCACAAGATAAGAACGGTGGCAGCGAAAGAAAAGATCCTCAGGCAAAAGAGACTGGAACTCTGATATCGCCATGGGCATTTCAAACGTTTCCTGTTGTGTATAAACAAGCGTGATTTTCTCCTGGGCGGCGCAGTAAAAAATATCGTTTGCATCCGCCACAATAATTTTCTCGCCCTTGCGCAAGTTCACCCGCTCTTTCCGGTGCAGCCCGCCGTTTCGCGGCACAGCCCCTTCTTCCCCCAGCAATGAATGCTCTCTTTTATACGCAGCCTCGAGCCTTTTCAACATGGCGGCAATTCTTTTTTCTTCATACGGTTTTAAAATATAATCAAATGCTTCTAGTTCAAAAGCCTGGACGGCGTGTTCCTTATAAGCCGTTGTAAAAATAATATACGGTTTATGCGCAAATTTGCTGATGCTGCCTGCCAGCAGCATGCCATCCAGGGAAGGAATATTAATATCGAGAAAAATCGCATCTGTTTCATGTTCCTGCAAAAATTTCAACACATCCAGCCCATCTTCAAAACAATCGGTAATTTCAATCTCACTGTACGTTTCAATCAAATACGCCAATTCTTCACGTGCCGGTATTTCGTCTTCCACTATAATGGCTTTCATATTCTCCCACCTTCGGAACCTCAAAATAAACTTCTGTTCCGGGATTCAGCCTTCTAATGACCAGACCGTTTCCATAAATCAGTTTGACACGGCGATGGACATTATAAAGGCCAATCTGTGTGACCGGCATATTATCCTGATAAACATGCTCAATCACTTCTTCCGGAATGCCTGCCCCTGTATCCGTCACACTGATGCGTACTTTATCTCCTGCCTCTTTGACGGAGATTTTTACGACTCCTGGCCCTTTTACTTTTAAAATCCCGTGGTTGATCGCATTTTCCACAAGCGGCTGGATAATTAGGCTCGGGATCAGCACGGATACGACGTCAATCTCATATTCAACCTGCAGGCGGCTGCCGAACCTCGCTTTTTCAATCTCAATATAGTCGCGTACTTGCTGCAGTTCTTTATTAATATCAATAAAATCGTCGGTCAATTCAAGATTATAACGCATAAAACCGGATAAGTTCATGATTAATTTTCTTGCTTTATCGGGATTTCTGCGGGTCGTGGAAGCAATTGCATTTAGCGCATTAAACAAAAAATGCGGGTTGATTTTTGTCTGGAGCGCCTTCCACTCCGCTTTATTGGCTTCTTCTTTGATTTCTTCGATGCGCGAAATTTCCATGAGCGTCGAAATCATCTGGGCAAGGCCGATTGCCATTGTCTGCAGGGAATAGGTGATTTTGTTCGCTTTTTTATAATAAATTTTCAATGTGCCGGTGACTTCATCCCGCTCTTTTAACGGAATAATCAGCAGGCACTGGATCTGCGGGGTCTGCTGGTCTTGGATATGGTTGCGGATCGTGATTTCCCCGCTTTTGATCGCAGTTTTTGTCAGATCACTGATAATTTCATGACCGATCTGGTACCTTTCCTGCCCGAATCCGACATAAGCCAGGATTTTTTTCGTATCGGTGATGGCAACCGCATCGGCGCGAATCTCGTTTTTAATAATGGCGCAGATTTTTTCTAACGATTCTGCATTGATGGCGCGGAAATAAGGCATCG
This sequence comes from Weizmannia agrestimuris, assembly GCF_943193165.1. Taxonomy (NCBI): domain Bacteria; kingdom Bacillati; phylum Bacillota; class Bacilli; order Caryophanales; family Bacillaceae; genus Heyndrickxia; species Weizmannia agrestimuris. Next base: position 23,402 of record NZ_CALPDC010000038.1, on the reverse strand, counting down.
TTTTATTGGCAATATCAAGCGCCAGTTTCGCCTGTTTTGCCGCCACAAATTCCTTCTCGCCCTCCACGCTTTTAATCAGCAGAACAATCAATCCGATATTGACGTCCCCCGCGATCATCGGGAAGGCAATTTTGGACACAATATCCACACCGGTGCTGAACGGGTGGGCAAAAACAAGAATCAAAAGCATGGTTAATATTTCACAAAACATCCCGGCTGCGATCCCGACGAACCAGCGCCAGGAATTTTTCACTTTCCTGCTGATCAGGCCGGAAATGACGCCGGCTGTAATACTCGTAATCAAGCACGGGATGGATGTCACCCCGCCAATATCTATTAAATAACGGTGCAACCCGGAGACAATGCCTGTGATAATGCCAACCCACGGGCCGAACAGGATGCCGCCTGATACGATAGCAATAATCCGCACGTTGACAAGCGACCCGTCCACCTTAATGCCAGAGTAAGTCGCAAAGATTGCAAAACTGCAAAAGACGGCAGTGATAAAACTCAGTTCAAAAACAGACGGCTGCTCTTGTTGAAAAATTTCTTTAAAACGCGGAATTCGCGTGATAAAAAATAAGCAAGTTAATAAAAGGGCAGCCCTCTCAAATATTTCCAGCAACATTTCAAATGACGTTTCCACTGCGCTCCCCCCCTCGTGAATGCCGGAAACTGCTTCTCAAGGCCGGATCTGGCGCCTATTTTCAATGTTTCCTAACAATTTGGCCGGTCTGGACCGTGAAGTTCGTGATAAAAGTCTATATAAAATGAACTTAAGTTTTTACATCTAGCCCGAGCATCCATTTGTTTGAGCACTACTTTTTGCGGTAGGCAAGAGAGCGGTAATATTTTGTTCATTTTATATAGCATCTATTTTTCAATGTTTCCTAACTCCAGTTTACTAAATTCCCCGCACAGTTGGTATGAAATTTAATGGAATTTATGACGGCGGTTTTTGCAAACGCAGAAAAGGCCTGTGTTTTTGTGAAAAATGAACATAGTGCAGTCCTATGTAAAAAGCGATGATATTTTCATCGAATGTTAACGCGGGACGTTTCTAAGTTCGGGAAGGCACCCAAATTTTTGCTTTTGCTTAATGTAGAGCGCTTCTATGTTAAGGAAGCGGTCCAGTTTTTCGCCTTTCCTTAATGTAGAGCGCCTCTATGTTAAGGAAGCGGTCCAGTTTTTCGCCTTTCCTTAATGTAGAGCGCCTCTATGTTAAGGAAGCAGTCCGAATTTTCGCCTTTGCTTAATGTAGAGCGCCTCTATGTTAAGGAAGCTACACGAATTTTCGTCTTTCCTTAACATAGAACGCTTCTATGTTAAGGAAGCGGCACCAATTTTCGGCTTTCCTTAACGTAGAGCGCTTCTATGTTAAGGAAGCTACACGAATTTTCGTCTTTCCTTAACATAGAACGCTTCTATGTTAAGGAAGCAGTCCGAATTTTCGCCTTTGCTTAACGTAGAGCGACTCTATGTGAAGGAAGCAGCACCAATTTTCGGCTTTCCTTCACATAGAACGCTTCTATGTGAAGCGCAATCTCCATTTTGCCAAAAGTGAGCGTGGAGGGATGATACGTGAAAATCCGCACAAAATTGGGGCCAAAAAAATGCCGGGAAAACGCTGCGAACAAGGGCTTTCCAGCGGGATGCTAAAATGCATTCAACTAAAGACTTCCCCTCCCGCAATCTTTCAACCGTTTTCCCAATCTCGTGCCAAATCCAAGCAAGCGGCGATTGCAATCTTTCAGCCGTTTTCCGGAGCGCTTCCCCCCCAATCCCGTGACAAATCATAAGCAAGCGGCGTTTCGATGATCTTTTTCACTTCAGCGGGATCGTCCGTTTTGCCCAGCGCCCACATCAGTTTCGGCACAATTGCTTCCGTATTCATATCCCCGGAAACAATTACCGGATATTGCGCGACTTTTCTTCCGACTTCATACAAATACAAATCATGCCCTTCTTCCAGGCATTGCGTCGAAATCATAACAGCAATCCCGGCATCGGTCAATTCCTTGATTTTCGGCAGCAAGTTGCGCCCTTCAAACGGCACCCCGCCGTTCCCGAAACTTTCAATGATCACCCCGCGGTAATGTTCCTTTAAAAAATCAAAGATCTCCGGCTTTGTGCCCGGGTACAATTTTAAGAGAAAGACATCCGGTGACAGACTTGTCTCAATATGAAACGGCTGCTCCGAGGGTGACGGCCTCCAATGATAGTGCACCTCGTCCCCTGTTACATAAGCAACATACGGATGATTGATGCTTTCAAACGCATCGTAGCTTTTCGTTCGCATTTTCACCGCCCTTGTGCCAATGATCACGCGCCCGTCAAACACGACAAAAACGCCGCCAATCTCCTCACAAGCAAACCGGAGGGCGTTGAAAAGATTTTTCTTCGCATCCGTCTTTTTAAAACTGATCGGCACCTGTGAACCCGTCAGTACAACCGGCTTATTCAGCCCCTGCAGCATATACGACAAGGCCGCCGATGTGTATCCCAATGTATCCGTTCCATGTGTAATCAAAAAGCCGTCATACTGTTCGTAATGTTCCGCGACTGCTTCAGCAATTTGCACCCAATGTTCCGGCTGCATGTTTGTGCTGTCGCGGTTCATTAATATCTTTGCGGTGACATCGGCAGACAAAGCAGCACGCTGAAAATATTTCAGCAAGTCTTCTCCCGAAAGCCCGGGTTTCAGCCCTTCGTCCCCCTCGACGGAAGCAATGGTCCCGCCTGTTGCCAAGAGCAAAATTTTTTTCATTTGTGCCACCTTCTTTTCTTACTGTCTCGGAAACCAATATAGGTTATTATATGTTTTTTACTGTGAACGTTCAATTTTTTGACGTCTTCAACTCATTGGGTAAAAGCCTTCTGCATCAGAATTTTAACCTGTTCTTCAAATTCAATAAAGACTCTTTGTACCCTTTAATCATCCAGCAATTATTGATATCATATCCATGGGAAGATCTCTCTCTAGATGTTCATCTAGCTGTGTACATTTAGATAATAGAGTGTCTTCCCTTTTTTCCATTCATTTGCTCCTTCGAGTAAAATTTTACACATACCCTCGCATCTCAACCATTTTTCAAACATGCCTATGCTTTTGACACGGCGGCCAAATTCAGGCAAAAACGTTATCTTCGCCTCCGGTACCATTCGCCCTTTCCAAAAGCCTTGATGGCTCATATTCTGTTAGAAATGCACGGCATCAATTGATGAGGGAGTGGGGAGTTTGAGCCCAAATTTAGAAAAGTTTGTTGACCGCCTGCCGCTCGCGGAAAAAATCCGACCGGTGCGGGAAGAGGGCGGGATCGCATATTATGAAGTCACAATGGAAGAATTTTGGCAAAAGCTGCACCGGGATTTAAGGCCGACAAGATTATGGGGGTACAACCGCAGCTTTCCCGGGCCGCTTTTTGACGTACCACACGGGAAAAAGATACGGGTGAAATGGACAAATCATTTGCCGCAAAGACATTTCCTCCCGATGGACACCACCATCTTAGACGAGATGGGAACAGACTTTCCGGAAGTGCGGACTGTTGTGCATCTTCACGGCGGGGAAACTGAACCGGACAGCGACGGCTATCCGGAAGCCTGGTTTACACGCGATTTTAACAAAACCGGGCCGGACTTTAAAAAAGAAGTGTATGAATACACAAACAGCCAGCGTCCCGCCACTTTGTGGTACCATGACCATGCGATCGGCATTACGCGCCTCAATGTGTATGCTGGTCTGGCCGGCATGTATATCATTCGCGACCCAAAAGAAAAGGCTTTCCATCTGCCATCCGGCAAGTACGAAATTCCGCTGCTTCTTACAGACCGGACTTTCAACAATGACGGATCTCTTTTTTATCCGCGCCAGCCGCAAAATCCGGGACCCGAAACACCGGATCCCTCTGTCGTGCCGTTTTTTCTCGGCGACACGATTCTTGTAAATGGTAAAGTCTGGCCCTATTTGGAAGTGGAACCGCGAAAATACCGGTTCCGGATTGTCAATGCCTCTAACACGCGGGCCTATCGGTTATACCTTGATTCCGGCCAGGCTTTTTACCAGATCGGTACGGACGGCGGGCTGCTCAGGCGGCCGGTGCAAGTTGAAAATCTGGCATTGGAACCGGCAGAACGGGCGGATTTGATCCTTGATTTTTCCGAATATGCTGGGCAGACGATTCTTTTAAAAAATGACCTCGGTCCAAATGCCGATCCGGCCGACCAAACCGGCGATGTGATGCAGTTCAGAGTTGTGCTGCCGGTTGCCGGAGAAGACACAAGCCGCATTCCGCGGTCTTTATCTTCCATCCCGGTTCCTTCCAGCCATAACGTAAGCGCCATCCGCCATTTAAAACTAACCGGTGCAACCGATTCATACGGGCGCCCGCTGTTGCTGCTGGACAAAAAAAGATGGATGGATCCGGTCACGGAAACACCAAGGCTCGGCACAACCGAAATCTGGTCGCTTGCCAATACAACGGCTTTTACCCATCCGATCCATATCCATCTTATCCAGTTTCAAATTTTGGACCGCCGCCCATTTGACTTAGATTTATATAACGAAACGGGTCAAATCGTATACACCGGCCCTGCCACCCCGCCGGAACCGAACGAACGCGGCTTTAAAGATACCGTTGCCGCACCGGGCGGGCAGATCACCCGCGTTATGATGCGGTTTTCCCCGTATGCCGGCGACTACGTGTGGCACTGCCATATTCTCGAACACGAAGACTACGATATGATGCGGCCGTTCCAAGTCATCGATCCGGATTTGCCGGCATCAGACGGCCCCCTTTTGGATTAAAGGCTGCTTTCAAACGAATGGAGACCAACACCGGCTTGTAAAACTTTAACCGAGCGGAGATTTCTAAGCTGTTTTTCAAATAAATCACACAACCTCAATCCAGCCGGCGCCGGCAATTTTGACGAAATTAAAAGTTGTTTTTCAAGTAAATCAAGCCCGAAAATCCTGGTTCCCCGGATAAATTGTCATAAAAGGCCATTTATCCGGGAGCCAAAAAAACGGCAATTAAAAAAATTGTCACATGCAAGTTTAGCCACTATCTGGTATACTAAAAACGGAAAGCGGATTCATACCGTTATTTTTTTGCCGTTTATATACTACTTGACCAGATCATTCATTTGGTCAAAAAAGGGAGGGGGTTGCAATGGCAGACAGGAAAAAACTGATTGTGGAAGCAGCTGCGAAATCTTTTTCTGAATTTGGCTACAAGGCGACCACGATGGACCATGTAGCAAGAAGGGCAGGCGTCGGCAAAGGCACGATTTATACTTTTTTCAAAAACAAAGAAGAACTGCTCCAATATATTATGGAAAGCCTGATTGCCGAAATGAAACATTCAGCCGAAGAAGCGATTGATGCGCGTTATTCTTTTCACGAAAACGTCCATCACGTGCTGTACCAATTGCTGGAGTTCCGGTTTAAGCACCAGCTCGCCATCAAATTGTACGAAGAAGTCAATCTTGGCACACCCGAAGTAGTGGATGCCCTCCACCATGTGGAAGAATCCATTCTGAACTATATCAGCCAGTACATCGGGGAGGCGGTGCAAAAGGGCGACATTTATCCATGCGATCCAAAACTAACCGCATTTATTATGTTTAAAATGTATATTGCCCTGATTTTTGACTGGGAGAAAAATCATCCTCCCCTGTCGAAAGAAGAGATTTCAAAACTGTTTGAACTGTATTTTTTTAAAGGTTTATCGGCAGAAAGCCATGTGTGCTCATAATTGCAAAGGATTTCCATCTGATGCGCTGAACTACGCCATGGAAGCAGAACGCTATGACAGCATGTTTTTTCGTTTTCTTCATTATTTTTTTACCCTAAAATGACCGGATGACCAATTTAGTCATCTATTTACGGAGGCATTCAAAATGAATGGCTATACTTTATTTGGAAAAGAACTGAAACAAATTATCCGCCAACCGAAAGTCCTGATTCCGCTCATCGCCGTCATTCTGGCGCCGATCCTGTATGCCGGCATGTTTCTCTGGGCATTTAAAGATCCGTATGCCAAAATGGACCAGCTGCCGGTTGCGGTCGTCAACCAGGACGAAGGGGCGAAAATGGATGGACAGCAGCTCACACTCGGAAAAGATCTGGTTTCGAACTTAAAGAAAAGCGACGGCTTTGATTTCCATTTTGTATCGGAACAGCGGGCAATGGACGGGCTTCGCGGCCGCCAATACTATATGGTGATCAAAATTCCGGAAAACTTCTCCAAAAGCGCCACCACTTTATTGGACAAAAATCCGGAAAAACTTCAACTTCAGTACATGCCAAATGACAGCTACAACTTCCTGTCCAGCCAAATCGGCGAAACGGCCATGCTGAAAGTAAAAGAAAAAATGGCGGACGAAATTTCAAAAACATATGCGGAATCGGTTTTTCAAACGGCCGAAAAAATGGCGGGCGGCTTTAAAACCGCAAGTACCGGGGCCGCAAAACTTAACGAGGGCGCTGTTAAACTTGATAACGGCGTCACGGTGTTAAAACAAGGGACGGGGCGGTTGCTTTCCGGAGCTGCTTCATTGCAAAATGGCAGCACAAAAGTACACAACGGGGCGCTCGCAGTAAATTCAGGCGCAGCCGCTTTAAACAAAGGAATGCCCGTTCTTCAGGCAGGCATCGTAAAAGCCGGGAACGGGGCGCAAAAATTGAATGGCGGGGCAGTCCAGCTTTATGCCGGCGCAGTTTCGTTAAACAACGGGACGGCTCAAGCCAATACCGGTGCAAAAGCTTTGAAAGCAAATCTGGAAAAGCTGGCATCCGGTTCCATTACTTTTACAAAAGGCATTTCTGACGCAGCTTCAGGCGCAGAAAAGCTGGCAGCCGGCACATCCACTTTAAGCACCGGCCTGAACCAGCTTTCGACAACGGCCAGCAATTCTTTATTGTCTGGCGCTACAAAACTGCAAAAAGGCGCAGGCGATCTTGCATCGGGAAGCAGTCAGCTCACATCAAAGATGAAAAAAGCAGAAACAGCCATTCCGGCACAGCTTTTACAAGGCACATCACGGCTCAATGCAGGCGTTACGCAAATGAAAACGGAATTGCCGAGCAAAGTCGCAAAAGGCGTTTCCACCGAGCTCAATAACGGCATCGGGCAAATCAATAGCGGGCTAACATCCGCGCAATCCCAAATCAGCAGCGCAATGGCTGCCCAAATTGCCGATTCAGTGACAGAAGAACAAATTAAACAAACAGACGAACTTGTGGAAACATTGGGGAAACAAGCAAACCTGCCCGATGCGCAAATCGCACAAATGAAGAAGGCGGCTGAAAATCGTATTCAAAGCGGGAAACAAAACGTGCGGGATAAATTGCAAGCCGAAATCAACGCAGGGTTAAGCGAGCCATTTAACCAGATAAAACAAAAAGCCCAAGCTGCGATTCCTTCTGAAGATGCGATTGCTGCAAGCATTTCAAACCAAACGAATCCGGCTTTTGACCAGCTTACAGCGGGCATTTCAGAGCTGAACGCCAATATTGAAAATGACAAGGATCCTTCGAAAGAAACAGTCAAAAGCAGCTTGCACAAACTTTACGCAGGCGCCGTGGACTTAAATAACGGGATTGCGGCTTTAAATGCCGGCGAACAGACCTATACTGCCGGTTTACAGAACCAGTTTATCCCGAATTTGAAAAAAGCAAATGACGGGGCAGTCGGCCTTCAAACAGGCGCAGAAAAACTTGCAAGCGGCCTGAAACAGATCAATAGCGGGGCGGGAACCCTTGCCACAGGCGCCGGAAAGCTGGCAGACGGTTCATCAGCGCTCGCAGAAGGCACAGGCCGGCTGCAATCCGGTTCTTCACAGCTTGTAAACGGCTCTTTTGCATTGAAAAACGGGACCGGTTCTCTCGTTTCCGGCACAAACGAGCTGCAGTCTGGTTCAGCGCGGCTCACAGCAGGCGCAGAAAAACTTGCAAACGGCACCGGACAGCTCGCATCTGGAACTGGACAGCTCACATCCGGATCCGGGCAGCTTGCATCCGGCATAAAAGAGCTGAACAGCGGTTCCGGTCGTTTGTCTGACGGGACAAAACAATTAAAGAGCGGGACGGCGGAACTGAAAAACAAACTGGGTGATGCTGCCAACACAGCAAGCAAGATCCAGGCAAATAACAAAACGTACAACATGATGGCCGATCCGGTCAACCTTCATACAACGCATTACGACAGGGTGCCGAATTACGGTACCGGCTTTACGCCGTACTTCTTATCCCTTGGGCTCTTTATCGGGGCACTGATTTTGACAATCGTCTACCCGCTCGTTGAATCGGCAGGCATCCCGAAAAACGGCATCAGCTGGTTTTTCAGCAAATTGGGCGTACTCCTGATTGTCAGCATCCTGCAATCGGTCATTGCAGATGTGATCATCCTTTCGGGTGTCGGCATTCATGTAAAAAATGTGCCATTGTTTCTATTGTTCTCGGTATTAACAAGCTTTACCTTTATGGCGCTGATTCAATTTCTGGTTACGTTTTTGCAAAACCCTGGCAGATTCCTTGCCATTGTTATCTTAATCCTGCAGCTGACGAGCAGCGCGGGGACTTTTCCATTGGAAGTCATTCCGAAATTCATCCAGTGGTTTAACCCGCTGTTGCCGATGACCTACAGCGTGCGCGGATTTAAAGCGGTGGTTTCCAGCGGAGAGTTCGACGTGATGTGGCAAAACGCCGGCATCCTACTGATTTATATCGCAGCTGCCGAAATCCTCACCCTGTTGTACTTTGTCATCCGTTACCGCCGCCAGTACGGGGCGTTGCATGAACATGCCGTAGCAAAAGAAGTTTAAAGTGACGGCCGAGCTGCGGGGGCAATTTTCCTCTGGCCGGCTCGTACCAAATTGGATGCCGAGCATGACATTTCCTCTGGCCGGCTCATAACAGATTTAACAGGCTGCCCGGTGTAATGGCCGGGCAGCCTTTCTATATAAACTGAACTTAAGTTTTTCGCGTCAAAATCCATTACGATCAGGATAAACATGGATTCTTGTAACACATAAAGAAGCAGTAAAATTGAGTTCAATTTATCTATTTCAGCCCGCACCGGTTCCGGAAGCATTCTATTGATTTTTGTAGATACCGCTGGTTTTTGGGATGCGCTTCCTTTTTTGGATAAAAGTGAAGACAGCTTGCCGTTTTTCAGATTCCTTCACGTAGAGCGCGGGAACAGTACAGGCTGCCGGTAAAGATTCCGCTTTTCATTTTTGTACTTGCCCCTCCCCCCATGCTATGCACCTGGCAGCAGCCATATTTAAGTCCAGGATAAAAAACCACAAAAACATATTTTCCATGCCAAAATTCCTGCGAATCTTATACAATAGAAGTAATACAAGCAAATGTGGTGAAACGAAATGGATCAGATCATGAAGAAAGTTGTCGAAGCGAGTTATCTGACGGCGGATTCGGCCGCCCAATACCGTGTGATTTTGCGCTTCTTTTATCGACAACATGAAAGGATGCGCGACTTTATTGCACCGGAGGAAGTGCTCGAATATCTGCGTTCGCTCCCGGCCTTCCAGGATTATGCGGAAGAACAGCTGCACCAGCAGTTGGCCCAGCTTGTGAAATGGAATAATCTGGTTGCTCGCCAGGATATGACCAATGCCAAAACAATCGAAGAATATAAGAAAAAAAGATTCCGCTACCAGTGCACACCTTACACGGTAGAAATCGAGCGGATGCTGATCCAGCTTGAAAAATTGGGAGACCAGTTCCAAGGATCGCTCGAACGTTCGCAATTTGACCGCCTACTCGCCTCTTTGGAAAAACTGGAAGAGGAACTGGAACAGCCATTGAATAAACCTGCAGCCGATTACATGCATATTTGGGATGACATTTTTCACTTTTTCGGGACCATCCGGACGAATACGGCGGATTACATCGCTTATATCAACAGCGAAAAGACGTCACAACGGATGCAGACGGAAGCCTTTCTCGTATATAAAAACCAATTTACGGCTTATTTGCGTGATTTTATCGTATCGTTGCAAAAAACTTCCCTGCAAATCAGGGGAAGACTGCGTGAACTGGATGGGCAAAGATTGGCACCGTTTTTTGAAAAACTCGTGGAACACAGGCGCCAAATTCCGCGATTGGAAGATACGGCAGCTTCCGAACAAGAATGGCTGGAAGAGTTCCACGAATACTGGGGGTCTTTGCGGCGGTGGTTTCTTGGGGGCAGCTCTTCCCAAAGTGAATTGGAAATGTTGCAGATGCAAACAAATGAGATGATCCGGAGAATGGCCCGTTATGTACAACGGATCAGTGAACGCCAGCAACATTTCCGGAGCCGGAAAAAAGATTATTTGCATCTGGCCAAATGGTTTGCCGAATGCCGCAATCTTGAAGAGGCCCATCAATTGTCATCGATCGTGTTCGGGACGATGACAGTAAGGCATTTGCACCTGGAGGAAGCGACAACGGACAATCTTCATGCCGAGACATGGGAAGAACAGCCGGAGATGCGGCAAATCAAGCCGCGAACGAACCGGTACCGCGAGAAAACAAAGCCGGGCGCTTTCCGATCTAATCATGAACAGAAAGAAAAACAGCGGCTCGCCTATTTAAAAGAGCGCGAACAGGAAAAACAGCTGATTGAAAAATACATGAAAAACGGAGAGATTCGCCTTGCAGAAATTGGAACCGTAGAACCGTTTGTCCGGAAAGTGCTGCTCGGCTGGATTGGAAAATCAATGGCAGCGAAAAACCATGAGGTAAAAACGGATTACGGGATGACCGTAAGAGTTGCGATGAATCCGGATCATCTCATCACACTCGATGCAGAAGACGGGAAACTGATCATGCCGGATGTCGTATTTGAACGATCAGGAGGAGAGCGCTGATGGATCCGTTACAAATTTTTGATGAAAAAGCGGTGCAGGGAATGGACTTGTTATTCCATCATTATTGGATTTTGCGGTCCGAGCACCCGGACTGGTACCAGCTCATCCGCGAACGCGAAAAAGTGCTGCGCCGTTACATCAGCGAGAAATTTGGCCTTAGGCTGATCATCCATCAGCATTTTATCAAACTCGAAAAAATCCCGGTGGAACCGGAAAGCTGGATGGGCATCCTGCATTTTCAGGAGCCGATGGATTATGCAATTTTTTGCTGTGCGCTCTCCTTTTTGGAAGGAAAAGCGGTGGATGAACAGTTTCTCTTGTCGGAAATGTGCCAGGAAATCCAAAACAATTATCCTGTAGAAGATGAGCTGGACTGGACGCTTTATCTTCATCGGAAGTCGCTCATCCGGGCAGTCCAGGCTCTGATGGAATTCAGTCTGATTCGCACAATAGACGGCGATATTTCTAGGTTCGACACTTACGAAGACCAGGAAGTCCTATATGAAGCGACCGTTTACAGCCGCTATTTTCTAAGAAGCTTTCCGGATGATTTTACAAGTTATCCGGACTGGACCGGGCTCCTTGAAGAAGACTGGAAACAAAATCAGGAAGATGAACGGCGTAAGCGGGTGTATCGGAAATTGTTTTTCTCACCTGGCCTGCACCGGAAAGATATGCAGGACCCTGATTTTCTTTATATCCGCAATTTCCGCAACCGGCTTTTGGAGGACATTGAAGAACACAGCCATTATAAACTCCATGTTTTCAAAAACACTGCATTTTTATCTGCCGCAGAACCGCGGAGTTACCATCATGTTTACCCGAATGCAAAAGGTTCCACGGATCTGATGCTGCAGTTGTCTAAGACGCTACACGACCATCCGGAAAAATATGTCCCCAATGAAGCGGGGGAAATTTTGCTTACGGAAGGCGAGTTGGAAGCGGTGATAGACGATATGCGCACCCGCCTTGAACGCGGGTGGTCGAAACATTTTCGAGATGCCGGTACAAAAGCGGTATGTGCGGAATTGCTCGAAATGATGAAAGAATGGATGATGGCGGAAACGGATGAAGCAGCGGGACTGATCCGGATAAAACCGCTGTTGGGCGTGCTTGCAGGCGAGTATCCGGCTGATTTTGAGAAAGGGGATGAGGAACCGTGACAGAAGGAAAATGGGTGATGAACCGCGCCGGCTTGTTAAATTTTTGGTATTATGACGATGAAGTTTTTGAATTTGCAGACGGAAAGCTGTTGTTGCGCGGCACAAACGGTTCAGGGAAATCGGTGACGATGCAAAGCATTTTGCCGGTTTTGCTGGATGGGAAAAAGACGCCTGATCGGCTTGATCCATTCGGCTCAAAAGCAAGGAAAATGGAAGATTATCTGCTTGGGGAAAAAGAAGTGTCCGGCCATGACGAGCGGACCGGCTACTTGTTTCTGGAATATCGAAAGCAAGGGACAAAGCAGTATATCACAACGGGGATCGGCATGCAGGCAAAGCGGCACAAAACTTTAAAATCATGGTATTTTGTCCTGACTGACAACCGCAGGATCGGCTACAATTTTGAATTGACACACACCCGCCAATCGGAACGGATTCCGTTGTCTGCAAAAGAGCTTGAAAACCGAATCGGGTCTGGGGGGCATCTTGTCCATTCGCAGAAAGAATATATGGAACTGGTGAACAAATATATTTTTGGTTTCCAGTCGATGGAAGCTTTTGAAGATTTGATCAAGCTTTTGATTCAGCTCAGAAGCCCGAAATTGTCAAAGGATTTCAAGCCGACGGTCATCTATGAAATTCTCGAGTCTGCGTTACCACCTTTGACAGATGACGAGCTTCGCCATTTGTCCGACACGATTGAAAGCATGGACGAAACGGAGCAGCAGCTTGAACAGCTTGAAAGAGAGCACGAATCGGCAAAAAAACTGGTGCGCCAATACGATCTTTACAATCAATATATTTTGGCAGAACGCGCCCAAAAATGGCAGGAGGCCGAAAGCAGGCTGCAGGAAGCAAAGCAGGAGGCCGGTACGTTAGCAGTTCGCTGTGAATCCCTGCGCGGAGTGATTGAAAACCTGACAGAAGATCAAAAACAGAACGAACAGAAACGCGACGTTTTAAAAGCGGAACAGGAACGGCTGCAGCACCATGAGGTATGGCGCCTTGAAAAAGAAAAAGGAGAGCAACAGGCCAGGGCTGAAAAGCTAAAAAGTGAAGCAGCAGATCTGGAGAAAAAGTGGGAATTAAAGAAAAGCCAGCTTTTAAACATCCGCTTGGAACAGGACCGGTTGGAAACAGAAAACAGCAAGGATGAAGCCAGCATGCAGGAGACGCTGGATGAACTTGCACTGGATGCCGGAGAAGCGGCTTTCCCCCAGCACGAGATCAATGCCGGAGACTTTTCTCGGCATGAAGGGGAAGCTTTTGATTTTTCTGTTTGGAAACAGGAAATCAAACAGCACAGCGGACTTTTGCAAAAGTTGCAGCAACTGGCCGGAGAAGCGGAGCGGCTTCACGAGATGCATATGAAATTGCAGCGCCAGTCATCTGCCAAAAAGCAGGAAATTGACGAACTCCGTAAACAACTTGACCATTTGGAGAACTGGTTTACCGAACAAAAACAAGAACTGGAAGATGCCGTGTTTTTATGGATTGAACAGCATCCGGCCCTCCCCTTTACAGACGAACGACTCCGGCGCATTGCCGGCGCGCTGGACGGGCTCTATGAAGAAAACCGTTATGAAGCGGTCAGGGAAGAAATTGTGAAGGCGGCAAACGATTATATTTTGCAAGTGCAGAAGGAAATTTCCCGCGCGGAGCAGGCGCAAAAGGCAAAAGAACAGGAATTGGCTGAAGCCGAAGAAACACTTATGTATTGGAAAAACTTGAAACTTGCCAATCCGGAGCGCCCTCAGGATACGGAAGCTTTCCGCGCCGGTCTCGATGGAGCAGGGAAACGCTATCTCCCCTTTTATGCCGCGGTGGAATTCCAGGATCATGTGACCGAAGCCCAAAAAGCCAGAATTGAAGCGGCACTCCGGCAGACGGGAATTTTGGACAGCCTGATTACGGAAGAACCGGTTACACCTGTGCACGACCGGGTTATCCGTCCAAATCCGCACATTCTCGGCTACACACTTGCCGATTACTTAAAGCCGGATCCGGATAATGGCAGCCCGGTATCAGCCGCACGCATTGACGAAGTGTTGCGCAGCATTCCGCTTGAACCGTCGGACAGCGGCTTTCACATTGATGCGGATGGCTCTTTTTCAGTCGGCTGCCTTGTTGGCCATGCTCCGGATGAAGGACCTTCCAAATTCATCGGCAGAACATCCCGGAAACGGTACCAGCAGGAAAAAATAAAAGAAACAGAGCAAACGATTGCTGAAATCCGCCTAGCCCTTTTGCAAATCGAAAACCGCCTTTCGGAATGGGCTAGGAAAGTACAAGAAGCAGAAGATTGGAAAGCGGGCATTCCAGATGACAAAGATTTACGCGACCTTGAAGAACAGATTGAAAAAACAGCGCGCAGCCTGAAACAGGAACAGGAATTTCTGACAGAAATTGACCGCGATTGGAAACAAGTATACCAGCATTTGCAAAACATCCGGCTACAGCTGCATGAGCAAGGAGCCGGCTTGAACCTTGTCCTTCAAAGCGGTCCGCTCGATGAAGCACTAGCAGCTGCGAAAAGTTATGAAGAACATCTTCACAGCCTGGAGCTCATTTTTCAACGTTTGTTTTCCGGGCGCAAAATGCTTGCGCGTCTTGCTGCGGATATCCTTGAAAAAGAGCAGGAACTCGATGAAATTCGCGGTGAAGAGAACATCCGCCGGTCAGAATGGGAGAAAACGGTGGCAAATATTGAAGCGATTGAGCAGCAGCTGAAATTGCAGGGGATTGATGAGGTTCGCGCCCGGATTCAGGCAGTCCAACACGAATATACCAGTACGGAGGAAAAAATCAGGGAGATCTACGAAGAAAAGCCGAAAAAAGAAGCAGAACTAGAAAAATGCACCACCAATTTGTCTCTTGCCAAAACGCGTACCACGTTTTGGACAAATATGGCGGCGGAATGGGAGAAACTCGTAAAAGCAGAACTTTCCCTCGGCTTCGTGGAGAGCGAGCACACAGAACCGGAAAGCATTTTGACGGCGTTTTCTGGTGTGCTGGAAAAGTATGACCGCGCAAAATTAAATGAAAACTTGACAAAAGTTTTTTTCAACGAACAGTCAAATTTAACAGAATACCGCATGTCTGAGTTTACAAAAGAAGCGGACCCGCCGGATTGGTTCGCTGAAAAACTCGATGACTATTACGAAACGTTCAAAAAGGAATGGGAAGGCTTGCGGGGCCGCCGCCTCATCCAGATGGAATACCGCGGCCGCAGGGTGAGCCCGTATACGGTACTCGAGTCTCTTGAAAAAGAACTTTTAAACTTGCAAAGTTATTTGGATGAGCAGGACAGAAGGCTGTACGAAGATATTATCGTCAATACGGTTGGCGTCATTTTGCGGAACCGGATCCAGCGGGCAGCCA
The DNA here is from genome assembly GCF_943193165.1 of Weizmannia agrestimuris. NCBI lineage: Bacteria > Bacillati > Bacillota > Bacilli > Caryophanales > Bacillaceae > Heyndrickxia > Weizmannia agrestimuris. Next base: position 7,980 of record NZ_CALPDC010000038.1, on the reverse strand, counting down.
AGTGGGTAAAAGAAATGGATGCGATCATGAGAAACCGGGATAATTCGTCCGGACTTACTTTTTCGATTGCCTGGAAGGAAAAAACGGCGGAGTCCGAGGATGAGCTCGATACAAAAGATCTTGTCGCGTTGCTGCAGCGCAACAGCAAGTTTTTAAACGAGGACGATTTGAACCGGATTACGAAACATTTCCGCTCACGGATTGCGGCTGCCAAAGAACTGATTGAAATCCGCAATGAAGGGTCGACGCTCCATCAAGTTTTAAAAGAAGTGCTCGATTACCGGAAATGGTTCCAATTCGTGCTGTCATACAAACGTGCCGGCGAGCCGAAACGCGAACTGAGCAATACCGCGTTTTTCAAATTCAGTGGCGGAGAAAAGGCAATGGCCATGTACATTCCGCTCTTTACAGCAGCCTATTCGCGCTATTTGGAGGCAGGCAGTATGGCGCCGTACATCATTTCGCTGGACGAAGCGTTTGCCGGGGTAGATGAAAACAATATCCGTGACATGTTCGAAGTCGTCGAGCAGCTTGGATTCAATTACATCATGAATTCGCAGGCGCTCTGGGGTGATTATGACACCATATCCAGTCTTGCCATCTGTGACCTTGTCCGCCCGAAAAACGCCAATTATGTGACAGTGATCCGTTACCGGTGGGATGGGCATAAACGGTCGATTGTAGAGAAGCCGAAAGAATCATTGGCAGGCGCCACCCCGGATCTGCTTTGAAAAGCGTTCATCTACCCGTGCGTAGCCGGGATGCCAGAAGTCATTCCGGTCTCTTTTAATCGGCGTAAAATGGTCCCTGAAAGCGGGCAAAAAGATATCCGGTTAGGGCGTGGGAAAAGGAGTTTGAAATGATGAAGGATGCGATCGATCTGTTAAGGAAGGAACCGGGGATGCTGAAACTGTTCCACCTTTTTAAAGAAAAATACCGTTCGCTCGGCCATATTGGGGGAACAGTCAGCCTTTCCGGTTTTACGCGCACCGAACTGGAGGCGATTGCCGGGCTGGCCGGCACGTCCCCTGATTTGCTCAGAGAGAAAAACAAAATTTCGCTGCGGGCATTTGAAAAAGCGCTGGCACCGACTGTTTTCGGAAAATACACCCTTGTCGAACTGCTTGAAGCGGTTTTGAAGGAAAGAATTTTTTCCAAAGCGGAAGAGGAAGAAATTGAGAAAAAGAAAGAGGAACAATTTTTGGCACGGCTGACGGAAACGATGCCGGACGGAAATGGGTGGTGGCGCCGGATTGCCAGTAAAACGGCTGACACGCGTTTTATCTGGCATGCATACAAGCAGGACCCGGATACGTTGTCCGCACAGCTCAAAATGGTTTGGAAAGCTTTCACGATGCTTCCAGAAGAAGGGAAATACGAACGGATTCCGTTTTATTCCCAGCGTATTACCGGGAACCCGCATTTTTTTGATCAAACCCGTTTCGCGGGCAAGCTCTTTATCCACTGTTTGTTCACCGACCAATGGTTAAAAGGGCTGATCGAAGAAGTGCCGAAAACAACGGAAGAATTGAACGAACTGTACGCAAATGCTGGGCTGATGCGGGATGACTTATGGAGTTTCGTGACATGCCGCGCATTTTTGGCGGAAACCGAAAACGGCCTGCACCCGGTCTGGCGTGAAGCCGCAGCTACTGGGACGGTCATGAACGTCCCAGTGAAAGAATTATTGCAGCTAACGAATATTTGGCCACGAGCGGGAAAAAAGGTTTGGATCATTGAGAATTCCGGTGTCGCTTCGGCTGTGCTTGATGCAGTGTCCGATGCGCCTGTGATTTGCACGCATGGCCAGTTCCGCACTGCTGCCTGGATCATGCTGCAACATCTTGCAAAAAACGGCTGTACTTTTTATTATTCGGGTGATCTCGATCCGGAAGGCGTTGTCATGGCAGAGCGCCTCAGCAGCCGTTTCCCGGGGCAAACGGTATTTTGGCGGATGGATCCGGATGCATACTTTTTGACCCTGTCGGAAGAGGATATATCCACCCGGCTTTCCAAGCTGGATGCGGTTCAATCCCCTGAACTGCTTTTGGTGGCAAATGAAATGCGGTTAAAGAAAAAAGCAGGATACCAGGAAGGCCTTGCCGATTTGTTGATAGAAGATTTGAAGAAAAGATGGTTGAGTGGAAAAGAAGCATGACATTCGTCAGGTTCAGCTATATAAAATGAGTTGAGGTTTTTCCATCCACATGAATCGTTATGCAGAATGTCCCCCGCTTATCTCATGCCGATCCTCAGCCACAAACTTCACTTATAGGGTGCTCAATCAGCGGTCTTACAATCACGGGGGAAGCCCCGTAGACCCAAACAGTACAGGCTGCCGTTAAAGCTTCGGCAGCCTGTTAGGTTACAGACACCCTTTCCCTATTGATTTTCCTCACAAACGCAATGATGAGCCTGCAGATGAAAAATTTGCCCATCATACTGAAAAAAGAATGATACCATGTCCACCCTTTCCTCCAAGTGATCAAGTTCGTTTTTTTCTCAGCGATGGTTTCCATCATGACTTGCGGGAGGGAAATCAGAAGCACTTTAAAAATTTGGCTCAATGGTCTGCTGTTTAACGCCCATTGATTGTAGTAAAGCAATAGCAATGGATAATGCACGAGATCAAAGGGCAAGTGGATCTTAAATTTATCAGGAAATGGCCGGATCTTGTATTGAATAAACCCTTTCTTTACCAGATAGGTGTCAGCAAGCAAATTTCCTGCAGCACTGACAAGATAAACAATGATCCAATCCTTAAAGGAACGTTTTACGATGGCAAATGGCAGTAAAGCAATGCCGATTGCAGTGACTAATGACAATAATGTTACTTGGTGTTTTCGTTTCATTTTTTATCACTCCTGATTTTAATGAAGGCGATATAAAATGAACTTCAGTTTTTACATCAAGTCCGGGCGTTGACTGATGACTCCTTTTTCCATTAGGCAACAAAGATGCGAAATGTTGTTCATTTTATATACAGCAATCATTTGTTATTTTCTTTTCCGATGCCCTTTTCTATAAAAAGCGATGCAGCATGGGCCGCCTGATTCCCTTCCTGATTTCAAACACGGAGAAGGGTCTTTTCTGCAAAAACAGCCCCATTTTTTGAGGCTGTTTTTTGAAGCTATTTCGTGCTCTTATTTGGCGTGTTTTCGCCGGCTGTTTCGAGGCCGGTGCTCGGAGCGTGGCCGGTTTTGAAATGGTTTTGGCTTTTTCGGACCGCTTCCGGTATTTTGTATTGTTGCTCGTTTGTTTGGTTTTCTCCAGTATTTGGCATTTCCAGGCTCCTTTGCTTTCGTCTCATGCATAGGATGCCGGCTTCGAAACGTGTGTAATCAGGAAATTTTTTACAATCCCATCACGGATAACTACGGGGTGCTGAGAGCCTGCGCGGATTTTATGGCTCCAAAAATTTTTATTATGATGCCATGAAACATGTTTATCATCCTGAATTTAGGGAAAAAGAATAAAATTCGCATGTTTATACACAATTATTTCCACAGGTCTGGATAACTTTTCCCAAGTTCTTGTGGCGTTCAGACTTTTGGTGCAGCCTTTTTCGATTTTACTTAAGAAGGAGTTGCCCCTTTGCCGCAGAAAGGTTCCCGTCTTTTATCTTTTAAAGGGGTTCATGGTGCGGTCTGGCATATTATAATTTAAAATGCTGGATGCCATCTTGCAGGTCCTGAGCCAAATGTGCAAGCGCGTTAGAGAGGGACGAGATTTCTTCCATCGTTGCCAGCTGCTCCTCGGTTGCTGCACTGCTTTCCTGGTTGGCTTCAGCGGTCTTGGTGGAAATAACCGCCAGTTCTTCCAGCGTTTTTGTAATTTGGGCGCCTTGGTCATTCAATGACTCAACCGAAGCTGCCACTTCCTGCACTTTTCCCAACACATTTTCCATCGATTCAGAGATTTTGATAAACGCAGCGCCGGCATCCGAAGATTCTTTTAGCCCCGTATTGACCTGATGATGGCCTTCTTCCATCGCTTTGACTGCATGTGTCATTTCCGATTGGATATTGGAAACCATCGTCCGTATTTCATCCGCCGATTTTTTGGACTCCTCTGCCAGCTTTCTGACTTCATTTGCCACCACCGCAAATCCCTGACCATGTTCCCCGGCTCTTGCCGCTTCAATCGTTGCGTTTAAAGCCAGCAAATTCGTCTGCTCTGCAATGGACGTAATAATTCCCATAATCCGGCTGATTTCCTCAGACCTTTTCTCCAGGCTGCGGATAATGTCAGAGGCATTGGCAACTGTTTTTTCGATATGATTCATTTGGTTTTGAACATTTGAAACGGCCTTGTCCCCTTCTTTTGTCAGCGTATTTGCAATTTCAACCGCTTTTTCCATGTCTTCGCTGTTCCCGGCGATTTTGTGCAATTCCAGTGACATTTGTTCAACGGTTGCTGTTACTTGCTGGATTTGGACCATTTCGTGATCCGTCTTTTCAGCTGCCTCCTGGGTGACCTCGGCAATATGCTCAGAAACCTGGCTGCTTTGTTCGGCACTCGCTGCCAGCTCCTGGCTGCTTGCTGAAACCTGTTCAGAAGCTTCGCTGACCTGGCTGATGATATTTCTTAAATCTGAAATCATTTCATTTAATAAGCCGGCCATTTGCCCGAGCTCGTCCTTATTTTTCACATCCACTTTTTCTATATTCAAACGGCCTTCCGCAATGTTTTTTATGGCTTCGGAGACAACCCGCACCGGCCTTGAGATTGCCCGGCTCAGCAGCAGGAGCAGCCCGATTCCGATCAAAATGGAAACGGCCGAGATACTGCTGATCAGCAAAATAAGGAAATGCACGGTTTTTTCAGTCTTTTGCTTTTCAACATCCAGCACGTGGTTGATCCCTTTCACAAGCGCATCTGTTTGATTGCCCAGTTCCTTGCCTGTTTGCCGCCCGGAAGTGGATACAAGCTGCAATGCCTTTTTCTCCTGTCCATTTTGTTTATAGGCAATTTCTTCATTTAAGATTGCTGTGTACTGATTAAATAATGCTTGCTGCTCTTTTACATTGCTGATGTTTGACGGGTCGGTCAAGTGGCACAGCAATGCTTTGCTTTGGGCTTTATAGTTGTTTGTTGCCTCTTTATAGTCATCTAAATAAGCCGGTTCGCCGGTCAGCAAATACCCCCGTACTGCGGCTGACTGTTCCCTCACACTGATCTTTATATTTTTGGCGGAATCCAAGTTTTTCGTTTGAACACCGATCAGTTTGGCATACGTGCTGTCCAGCTTGTTTAACCCGATATAGGCACCGGCTGAGACAATGATCAATAGTGACAAGATAGATCCAAATACCAAAAATAATTTGCGGGAGACGGTTAATTGCATGTTCTCTTACCTCTTTTCTGCCTTTATTTTACTTTCTATTTTATATCGGCAGAAATGATGGTTTTTGGAGATGGATGTGAATCACAAATTTAACAATTTAGGTAAATGCTTAAAGATGATCCAGCTTACGTTTGTATGGTTTAAACACAGCCGGCGATCGGGGGCTAAAAAATGTCCCTGAAATCCCTTTGATTAATTTCTGCTTCAATTTCCCCAACCTTTCCCCGTCTTTTCCCCGCCTGACCTATTTCCTTTTACCTGCTTCAAGGTGGCCACGATCAAAAAGCTGACAATGACAAGCAAGAGCCAGGAGCTTACCTTGCCGAAGTGGACAGGGCTCCAGGCGTGGGCCTGATCCGGATATTGCCAGGCGCCAAAAAATGTTGCGATATTTTCAGCGATCCAGATGAAAAAGCCAATCAGTACAAAAGAGAAGGCAACCGGCATGCTGTAGCGGGTGCCGTTTACCGCATATGTAACCCGGGATTTCCAAAAAACAACGAGAACAAGTGCGGAAAGCCACCAGCGAATGTCGATCCAAAAATGATGGGTAAAGAAATTCAAGTAAATGGCAGCAGCAAGCGGAAACACGATTAAAAACGGCGGCCAGTTTACGAGCTTAATTTCAAGCCTCCGCCACGCCTGGCAAATGTAACTTGCGACGCTCGCGTACATGAATCCGCTGTATAACGGCACACCCAAAATTTTCACATACCCTTTTTCCGGATAAGACCAGGAACCCATATGAATTTTAAAAATTTCCAGTGCAAGCCCGATCAGGTGGAACAATGTAATGACCTTTAATTCGTCCACTGTTTCAAGCCGGGAATGCACCATCCACCATTGCGTGAAAAGGCAAATGATAAGCAGCCAGTCATACCGCGGCAAAAAAGGGAGCGGCACAATTTTTGTCAGCGCCAATGACGCAAAAATCACAACAGGAAACAGACAGGACAGGGCCTGCTCCCGGGCAAATAAGAGAAGTTGGACGAGCGCCCGCTTCATTCGCAGCCTTGCCGTTTTTTTCTGAACATGCTTTTGAACGGTTGCCTCCATGGTCACTCCTCCATTGTTTCCCGGTATTCCAAAATATCGCCGGGCTGGCATTCCAACGCTTTGCATATCGCGTCCAAAGTGGATAACCGGATTGCCTTTGCTTTTCCGTTTTTCAATATCGACAGATTGGCCATGGTTATGCCGACCCGCTCCGAAAGTTCCGTCACACTCATTTTCCTTTTTGCCAGCATGACATCAATATTGATGATGATCGCCATATTTTCCACCTCAGACCGTTAAATCATTTTCATTTTTTATTTCAATCGCTTCCTGCAAAAGCCTTTGCAGCACAGCGGCAAAGACGGTAATGACCGCTGATGCAAAAATAATGAAGAAACAAATGACGAGAATTCCCGGGGCATCATCTCTATCCGCCATAAGATAAAAAAGCGGACTGCCTGCCACGTATAAGAAGCCAATCGCTGCGGCACAGTATTTAATTTTTTTCAGAGCCGTTACGGAACTTGCCGAAAAAGCAGTGTTTTTGTCAATCAAACCTAAGAGTATGAAAGCCTGGTACAATGCAAAATAAAAAGGGAGTGTTGCCCCGTAGATCACAAGCAGCACGAGAAATGCCATGAACGCAAAATCCGGAACCAGGTGGGCTGCTAGTTTTCCAATCTCCGGCACCACAAAGATGCACAAAGCAAGAATTGGGATGCCAATCAAAATGACTGCCAGCCGTAAAAAGAGCGTAGATCCCCGTTTCATAAAAAAAACACCTCACTGATGAATTGTCGCTTTGATTTTAGCATAGTATTTATCGTTTTACAATAAATAGTTATTAAATATCAATGTATTTTTATCTTTTTTCAATGTATCTCCCCTTTACCTCCATTCCCGGTAAACAGCCTGCCACTTCCCCTTATTAAAAAAAGAAAGCCGGAAACCATTGGATCCGGCTTAAAAATTCCCGGCTTTAACCGGGGCGTTTCTTTTCATTACTCATCACAATGATCACATTCATCCGGAATACCCGGATCTACCGTAATGTTCTGTTCATATCTTTGATAAACATGGCGCGGAACGTTTACAACATGTTGCCTGTTTACTTGGATGATGGGATGCACATAAGTGACGTTTCTTTCAACGTAAGTGTCCTTATAAACATACTTCGGTTCGCAAAATACCGTGTTGTTGGTACGATTGGATTGATTGCCAGTGTTGTTCATATTGCCAGCGTTATTCATATTGCCAGTATTTTCGTAACGGTATTCCGGCTGTACAGCATTGTTGCTTGTGCTGGTATTGCCCGCTGTTTCCTCACCATAGTGATCGTGCATCCAAGGGACGACTGGTGTCTTTTTTCGCCGTTTTTCCAATCTGTTCACCTCCCATTCTTTTTTCAATATATTAAATGACAGAAAAGAACAGATTGAAACGGACGAGTAACCAATGGGACATAAATTCCGCCGCCAAATACCTCACTTGACATATCGGAATAAGATGATTAAGATGAAAAAGGTTAACAAAAGTCCTACGGTGTGATGTCAAGGGTTAAAAAACAAGTGAATTGGAAATTTTGTTGGCTCTATGTCGTAAAAATGGCAATACTGAACTAAGCCTCCAGATAATTG
>NZ_CALPDC010000037.1:0-29862 GCF_943193165.1 Weizmannia agrestimuris | reverse complement strand
GTAGCCGAAAGTGTACAAAAAGAGTGTCTTGGAATACCCGATATTTAAACCTTGTCGAGAAAAACTTGACACATACGAATTGTTATTGAAATTTGAGAAACTGTACTAAATAATTTAATATAAACGGTGTCGAAATACAACTTATCACGACACACTGACACCTTCCCATTATAGTACAAGTTGCAAAGATTGTGGATGGGAAATGACAGAGAGGGAGTAAACGTATATGCATGAAGTTGCGATTATCAGCGCCGTCCGGACCCCGATCGGGAAATTCGGCGGCAGTTTAAAAGATATATCCGCTGTGGAACTGGGCGCGATTGCCGCAGAAGAAGCGATCCGGCGCGCCGGCGTTTCTGCACGGGAGGTCCATTATGCCGTTTTTGGCAATGTTCTTTCGGCTGGCCTCGGCCAAAACCCGGCCCGGCAAATGGCAGTCAGAGCCGGCATTCCGTATGAAGTGCCTGCCGTCACCGTGAATGAAGTGTGCGGCTCCGGATTGAAAGCTGTGCTGCTTGCTGCCCAGATGATTCAGCTTGGCGAGGCGAAAATAACGGTTGCTGGCGGGGCGGAAAACATGTCGCGTGCGCCTTATCTTGCAGAGCAGGCACGCTGGGGCCATAAGCTTGGCAATATGGCGATGGCAGACAGTATGCTGCGCGACGGCCTGACGGATGCATTTGAAGGCATCCATATGGGTTTGACGGCGGAAAAAGTGGCGGAGCAATTCGGCATTTCCCGCGAGGAACAGGACCGTTTTGCGCTTCAATCCCAGCAAAAAGCCGCGCAGGCACAAAAGGCCGGCCGCTTCAAAGACGAAATTGTGCCGGTAAAAGTAAAACAGAGAAGAAGCGAAATGCTGTTTGCCGATGATGAGCATATCCGCCCCGATACGACGCTTGGCGGGCTCGCGAAGCTGAAACCCGCTTTTCTCCAAGATGGCACTGTCACAGCGGGAAATGCTTCGGGGATCAATGACGGCGCAGCTGCAGTTGTTTTAATGGAAAAATCACTTGCGGATGAAAAAAAGATTCCTTATCTCGGGGTCATCAAAGGGTATGCAGAAGCAGGAACGGACCCTTCCATCATGGGTTATGCCCCTTATTACTCCATTCAAAAGCTGCTTGAAAAGACCGGTGCATCCCTTGAAAAGGTGGATTTAATCGAGCTGAACGAAGCTTTTGCTTCCCAGAGCCTTGCCGTTGTCAGGGATTTGGGGCTTGATCCGGAAAAAGTCAATGTCAACGGCGGCGCCATTGCACTGGGGCATCCAATCGGGGCATCCGGCGCAAGAATTCTCGTTACGCTTTTGCATGAAATGAAAAAAAGAAATGTGCGCACCGGCCTCGCCTCGCTCTGTGTCGGCGGCGGCATCGGCATTTCGATGCTGGTCGGGCGCTCCTGACACCACTGGCATTTTGCCGGACCGGATGTTTAAAAAAAGAGGAAAAGCCCTGCCCGGTGCAAGGCTTTTCCTCTTTTTTTCATTTCGGATAGCATTTTTCTCCCTTGGGTCAGGATAACGTAAGGACTTCATATTTGGATGCTAATTCTGCAAATTGTGCCATGCTGCTGATTTTTCCAGCTGCAAGTTTTTCGTTCAGCCCATAAAAGTCCACGCAGGTTTTACAAGCAAGAACGTCCACGCCTTTTTCCTCCAATTCTTTCAATTGTAGGGAAACGAGCGAGCCTTCTGTTAACGTAAACACACCGCGGTTTACGCAAAAAACAGCGGCTGGCAGTTCTTCCTTTTGCTTCAGGATAGTAAAGAAGGTTTCCAACAATCCTTCCCCTAATTCTTGTTCCCCTTTTCCAAGCTGATCTGAAGCAAGCAAAATAACTTTGTTTTTCAATGTCTCCACCTCACTGGCTTTCTTTCTATTTTAGCAAATCCTGCCAGGTTTTTCCCGTGCCATAGATACGGCGGCCGTCCTAAGCACGGGGCGTTCAGTGCCGCAGTTTCTTTAACCATTTATTTGGGTGCCTAGCGGTTGAGGGTATTTTTGAGCAAAAGCAGATGAACAATCTTATAGAATAACGCCAGGATGCAAAAGAGGATCGGATAAGCAATAGCAGAATACACAGGTTTCCAGCCATTGTAGTAAAACGTGCCCGTCACTCTGAACAAAAACTCGAAAACCAGTGCGATAATGGTCCATCCTGCAATATAGAGAAACCGGGCACGGAACCGGTTTGGAAAAAAGTTGATAAAGAGAATATTGATGGCCGGATAAATCCCAAACAAATAATAAAGGCTTTTCCGGTCGACGCCTTTTGTAAAATATCCAAAAAGATCATATTTGATATCCAGAAATAAATTGACGATTAATTCAAGGTACATGGCAAACAGGGTGGTACACAGCATTTCAATGCCGCTAAATTTTTTTGGCATGAGAAAAGCAAACAGATTCAGGACAATCATCAAGATGATAAGGAATACCATGCTTCAACACCCCGATTCCAGGATTGGCTTTTTCTTATCCTTTCCTATTTTGGCCGGGAGATTACAGGAAATCACACATTGCCGGAAACCGGTGAAACCGGCCAAAGGACGCCCGCCTTATTCTTTGTTATAATTTTACAAGAATAGCGTAAACAAAGGGGGATGGCTCATTTGGCGAAAAAAGTATTGGTATACAGCGAACTGCCTGAGGATTTGATTGAAAAGCTGAAGGAAACATTTGAGGTACGCTACATACCAGGATGCAAGAATATTTCCGATCTTCTGCCCGGCTTAACGGAAGCGGACGGGCTGCTCGGTTCCTGGCTCCGGGCGGGAAAAGAATTGCTGGATCACGCACCGACCTTGAAAATCATCAGCAATATAACGGTCGGATATGACAATCTCGATATCCCGTTGCTGACAGAGCGGGGGGTTATGGCAACCAATACGCCGGGTGTGCTCGATGAAACAACAGCGGATACCGTCTTTGGCTTGATGCTTGCAGCGGCACGGCGATTTACGGAACTGGACCGGCTTGTCAAAACCGGGAATTGGAAAGCGCCTGTTTCCACTGAACATTACGGCATTGATATCCACCATAAGACGCTTGGCATCATCGGCATGGGCAGAATCGGAAACAAAATTGCGAAACGGGCCCATTTCGGTTTTGATATGGACATTTTGTACCATAACCGTTCCCGCGACCCGGAAGCCGAGCAGCTGTATGGTGCGGTATACTGCGGGCTTGATGAACTGCTGAAAAAATCGGACTTCATTTGCCTGATGGTGCCGCTTACCCCCGAAACGCACCGGCTAATCGGGGAACAGGAATTGAAATTGATGAAGAAAACGGCCGTTTTTGTCAATGGTTCAAGGGGCGGGACAGTAGACGAAGCGGCGCTTATCAAAGCCCTTCAGGAAAAAACAATTTATGCAGCCGGCCTTGATGTGTATGAACAGGAACCCGTTTCGACGGATAACCCGCTTTTAAAAATGGACAATGTCGTCACCCTTCCGCATATCGGCTCTGCTACCCATGAAACACGATATGCAATGGCAAAACTTGCGGTTGAAAATCTCACGAAGGGGCTGCTTGGAGAATGCCCGCCCAATTTGATTAACCGGGAAGTTTTTCGCGGCCGGGCGTAATCGCGAATGCTTGCTGAACGATTCCGATTGAGGGAGATCCCGATTCGTCCGGCAAGCGCTGTTTTGTTTTGGTATGATGCAGGAAATCCTGAAATCCAGGCAGAGAACCCTGATGGCAATGGGAACGGTTCTGACAAAAATAATTTCAATGGGCGTCCCCCGGCCGGGTTGCTTGCCGGGGAACGCCACGGTTTCACGGCGGGGCCATCCGCTTTTTTTATTTTCCAAAGGGGTATATCAATGAGTAAGCGGGGATGTAGACAAACCATCAGTCTATGTAATATAATGAGGAACAATTGTTCTTTTTGGACGGGTTTATTTTGTAAAAATATCCTATGCCGGCCCGGAATGGAACCGTTCTAAGTAATGAGAGCCCGCAAAATTTTGGTTAAAAATAAACACAGGCAGGCTATAAATGAAGGAGCGGGCAGGCATTTTGCCAAAAAACGCCGCCCCAGCCCACGAACCCGATGAATGCAGAAACATTCTATTCCGAAAACCCGGTGAAGACCAAGTGCCGGATAATCGGGAATCCATGATAAAGGAGAGATAAAATGATCCGGTTTGAACATGTATCGAAACAGTTTCCGAACGGGACCCTTGCTGTAAAGTCTCTGGATTTGGAAATAGAAAAAGGGGAATTTTTCGTTCTGATCGGCCCGAGCGGCTCCGGGAAGACGACAACATTAAAAATGATCAACCGCCTCATCGAACTGTCAAAAGGCTGGGTCCGAATTAACGGAAAGAAAATCAGCGATTATGATATTCATGAACTTCGCTGGGATATCGGATACGTGCTCCAACAAATTGCGCTTTTCCCGCATATGACCATTGCGGAAAATATTGCGGTTGTGCCGGAACTGAAAAACTGGGACAAAAAAAGAATCCGTACCCGTGTCGATGAATTGCTGGAAATGGTGGGCCTGGACCCGAAAGAATACCGGAACCGGAAACCTCATGAACTTTCCGGAGGGCAACAACAAAGAGTGGGCGTCCTACGGGCTTTGGCTGCCGACCCGGAAATCATTTTGATGGATGAGCCATTCAGCGCGCTCGATCCGTTTAGCCGGGAAAAATTGCAGGATGATGTGCTTGAAATTCAACAGAGGCTGAAAAAGACAATCGTTTTTGTTACCCATGATATGCGGGAAGCATTGAAACTCGGGGACCGGATTTGTCTCATGAAAGACGGGGAAATCGTTCAGGTCGGGACGCCGCATGCATTTTTAACCAACCCCGCGAACGATTTTGTACGCGAATTTGTCGGGAACAAACAGGTGCCGGTCCGCCTGGAGGAACTCATGATCCCGGTTACAGATGAACAGGCATTGCCCCAAACAAAAACCGTTTCTTTACAGGCTCCATTGGCAGAGGTATTCGAACAGCTGGCCTCGTTTGAACAGATTGCCGTTATGGATGGCGGAAAAATGGTCGGGGTGATTAACCGCCCGCACGCCATGAAAGTCATGTCACAATACTTAAGGGATGGAGGCCGGATGCATGAGTAGTTTCATCACCACCTTTTCAAACCGGAGAGCCCAGCTTTTGGACGCCCTTTTACAACATATAGAGATTTCATTAATTGCGCTTTTTTTCTCGTTATTGATCGCGATCCCGCTCGGCATTTATTTAACGCGGAAACAAAAAATTGCGGAAACCATTATTGGCATAACCGGCGTGCTGCAAACCATTCCTTCTTTGGCTTTGCTCGGCCTGTTAATCCCGCTTTTTGGCATAGGGACCGTCCCGGCTGTGATTGCGCTCGTCGCATATGCGCTGCTTCCGCTTTTGCGCAACACCTACACTGGCATTAAAGAAATCGACCCTTCATTATTGGAAGCAGCAAGGGCGATGGGAATGAACAGAAGAAAACGGCTGATAAAAGTGGAGCTCCCTCTGGCCATGCCGGTTATCATGGCGGGGATCCGGACGGCGGCTATTTTGATCATCGGAACAGCGACGATTGCGGCGCTGATCGGAGCCGGCGGATTGGGTGACATTATCCTGCTTGGCATTGACCGGAATGATTATGCCCTTGTCATTCTCGGTGCCATTCCTGCCGCCTTGTTGGCCATTCTTTTCGATGTTTTGCTCAGGCAGCTTGAAAAAGTTTCTTTTAAGAAGATGATGGTGGCATCCGGCATTTTTATCTTGATGATCGTGTTGATCGTTGGTTCACTGGTTGCGCCAAACTTGCTTCATAAAGACGGGCAAAAAACGATTGTGATTGCCGGCAAGCTGGGGTCGGAACCGGAAATTCTGGACAATATGTACAAGTTGCTGATTGAAGAGAACACAGATTTAAAAGTGAAGTTAAAAACAGGGTTGGGCGATACAACCTTTGTTTTCAATGCGTTGCAGTCAAAGGATATCGATCTTTATCCGGAATTTTCCGGGACAGCCATCGTCAACATGCTGAAAGAGAACCCTGTCAGCACAGACGGCAAGGAAGTGTACGCGCAAGCAAAAGCAGGCATGGCCAAAAAATACAAGATGGCATTGTTACGCCCAATGAAATTTAATGACACTTATGCGATTGCAGTTCCGCAAAGTTTTGCAAAGAAATACCATTTGAAAAAGATATCGGACCTTGTAAAAGTCGAACAGGACGTAAAAGCCGGATTTACCCCCGAATTTGCCGATATCAAAGACGGATATCCCGGTTTGTCAAAAAAATACGGGTTGCATTTTCATGTGGTGACAATGGATCCGTCTGTACGGTACCATGCCATCCAACAAGGCAAAGTGAATCTAATGAACGCCTACTCCACAGATGGCGAACTGCAAAGGTATCACCTGGTCGTTCTTGAAGATGACAAGCATTTCTTCCCGCCATACCAGGGTTCGCCTTTATTGCGGCAGGAAACGGTTGACAAATATCCGGAAATTGTGCCGGCATTGAACAAGCTGGCCGGGAAGATTACAAACACCCAAATGCAGAAAATGAATTATGAAGTCGGTGTCAAAGGTAAGAAAGCGGAAGATGTTGCAAGAGCCTTTTTAGTAAAAGAAGGGCTCCTGAAAAAGTGACCGGATTATGCCGGGGCGTGCCGCGGAAACGTTACGGTGCATCGTTGAATGCGTGAACCTCTTGTTGCAAAGGTAGTCCAAAGTTTTAATCTGTGCCGGGAATTTCGCCCCGTATCGGGTGGAAATTGCCCGGCACGAAATTTGTCTGCGATATAAAATGCACAAAATATTGCAGCCTGTTGCCTGCTGTAAAATGGAGTTATCATGCAAATGGGTGCTTGAGCTTATGGTAAAAACTTAAGTTTATTTTTGCCCTCGTCCATCGACATGTTAGGTTATTCCACGATCCTGCCACAATTTTTCAATTCCCTGCCCTAGCATCAGCATATCTAGTAGTCTGCCCCTTGCCTCTTCAATCAATGCCTGAATCGTATTTTCCCACCCCATGAAACACCGGCAGCATTTTATTTCTGGGAAAAAGAAAGCGCTATTGACAAACTTGTATATACAGGATATGATGAGAATGTAAGATGTATATACAAGATTACGAGTAAATGAAAACGGTTTTGTGAAATAAAGTGAGGTGGCAATCATGTTTAAATTATTTCAAAAGAAGCCAAAGGAAGAACGTATTTTTGCTCCGGTAAGAGGGCAGGTTGTTGCCATTGAAGAAGTGCCGGACCCAACTTTTTCCGAAAAAATGATGGGGGACGGCATTGCGATAAAACCAACCGAAGGCCTCCTCGTGGCGCCATTTGACGGGGAAGTGGTGCAAGTCTTTCCGACGAAGCATGCCATCGGGCTGCGCGGCGCATCCGGGCTGGAACTTTTAATTCATATTGGGTTGGAAACGGTGACATTAAACGGGGAAGGATTTGAAACCGCTGTAAAAGCAGGCGATAAGGTGAAAAAAGGCGATACGCTCATCACCTTTGATCTGGCATTGATTCAAGAAAAAGCGGCGGATACCATCACATCCATCGTGGTGACAAACGGCGAGGCAGTTCATCTTGACAAAAAAATAAATTTGGATGCTATGCCGAAAGAAACGGTGGTCATGGTTGCCCAGTTGTAAGATCGCCAACAAGACAGGAGGAATGACAACATGGCGAAAATCAGCAATGAATCTGTAAAACAAATTGTTGAAGCAGTAGGCGGAAAAGACAATATTGCCGTGGCAACGCACTGTGTGACACGGCTGCGGTTTGCATTAAAAGATGAAGGAAAAGTAGACAAAGAAAAACTGGGGAAAATCGATCTTGTCAAAGGTTCTTTTTCAGCAAACGGACAGTACCAGGTTGTGATCGGCCAAGGGACAGTGGACAAAGTATATGACAAAATGGTTGAACTGACGGGTATCGGGCACGCTTCAAAAGAAGATGTGAAAAACGAAGCCGCAAAGAAAATGAATCCGCTTCAACGATTTGTCAAAATGCTTTCCGATATTTTCATCCCGATTTTGCCGGCAATCGTGACAGCTGGTTTGTTAATGGGATTGAACAATCTTTTGACAGGCCAGGGCATTTTTTACGCCCATAAGTCTTTTATTCAAGTTCACGAAAGCTGGGCCGGGCTTGCGGACATGATTAACATCATTGCCAATACCGCCTTCACGTTCCTGCCGATCTTAATCGGGTGGTCGGCTGTGAAACGGTTTGGCGGCAATCCGCTTCTCGGGATTGTGCTCGGCGCGATGATGATCCATCCGGACTTATTGAATGCTTATTCATACGGTGAAGCACTGAAAAGCCACTCTATCCCGGTATGGAATCTGTTTGGCTGGCATGTCAATAAAATTGGCTATCAGGGGCAGGTGCTGCCGGTCCTCGTATCGTCCTTTATTCTGGCGAAACTTGAACTATGGCTGAAAAAACGGATCCCGGATGCCATTCAGTTGCTGCTTGTCGCCCCCATTGCTTTACTTGTAACCGGATTTGTGACATTCGTGGCAGTCGGGCCGCTGACTTTTGGCATCGGGAACTGGATTACAGGCCTTGTCGTATATGTATTTAACCATGTACCGGCAATCGGCGGCCTGCTTTACGGCGGCTGCTATGCGCTCCTTGTCATTACAGGGATGCACCAGGCTTTTCTTGCGGTCGACTTCCAGTTGATCTCGAGCGCTGGCGGCACGTATTTGTGGCCGATTCTCTGCATGTCCAATATTGCACAAGGTTCGGCTGCGCTTGCCATGATGTTTTTGGCAAAGAACAAAGTGGATAAAGGGATGGCCGGCACATCTTCCGTTTCTGCTTATCTCGGTATTACGGAACCGGCGATGTTCGGTGTCAATCTCCGCTTCAAATATCCGTTTGTTTGCGCACTGATCGGCTCAGCCATTGCAGGGATTGTACTGGCAACCGGACATGTGAAAGCCCCGGCAATCGGCGTCGGCGGGATCCCTGGATTCTTGTCCATCTTCCCGCATTCGTGGGGAACGTTTTTTACCGGTATGGCGATCGTCATTGTCGTGCCGTTCGTGCTGACCTTCTTGTTTGGTAAATTAAAAAGACAAAAAGCGTAAAGGACAGGAAAGCGGACTGTACAATGGCAGGCCGCTTTCCGGCTATATAAAATTGGATCGCTTTAACATCCAAATCATATTTCGAGCCTTCATGGCATTACGACGATAGCAATTTGGGAGTGGAAAAAATGGAACAACCTTGGTGGAAAAAAGCAGTTGTCTATCAAATTTACCCTAAAAGCTTTAAAGATACAAACGGGGATGGCATTGGCGACCTTGAAGGGATTATTGAGAAACTAGATTATTTGAAAAAGCTTGGCATCGATGTCATTTGGTTGACGCCGGTTTATCCGTCCCCGCAGCGCGATAACGGGTATGACATCAGCGACTACTATGCCATTGATGAGACGTACGGTACGATGGAAATATTTGAGCAACTGCTTATAGAAGCGCATGCACGAAATATAAAAATCATGATGGACATCGTTGTCAACCATACTTCAACCGCGCACAGATGGTTTATCGAAAGCGCATCATCGAAAGACAACCCGTACAGGGATTACTACATTTGGCGGGACCCGAAAGACGGGAAAGAACCGAACAACTGGGTCTCCAAGTTCGGCGGGCCGGCATGGCAATACGATGAAAAAACCGGGCAGTACTACTTGCACCTGTTTGATGTGACACAGGCGGACTTGAACTGGGAAAACGAAAAAGTCCGGGAAGCAGTCTACACCATGATGAAGTTTTGGTTTGAAAAAGGGGTTGACGGCTTCCGCCTTGATGTCATCAATTTGATTTCCAAAAACCAGGATTTCCCCGATGATGACGGATCAGTCCCGCCGGGCGACGGGCGCAAATTTTATACGGACGGCCCGCGCATCCATGAATTTTTGCATGAAATGAATGAAAAAGTGTTTTCAAAATACAATGCGATGACTGTCGGGGAAATGTCCTCGACCACGATTGAAAACAGCATCCGCTATACGAACCCGGCTTCCCGTGAGCTGGACATGGTGTTTCAGTTCCATCATTTGAAGGTCGATTACGAAAACGGCGACAAGTGGACGGCTGCCGATTTTGATTTTCTAGCGCTGAAAAAGATTCTGTCCACATGGCAGACGCGCATGCATGAAGGTGGCGGCTGGAACGCCTTATTCTGGTGCAATCACGACCAGCCGAGAATCGTATCAAGATACGGCGATGACGGCAAGTACCGGGTGGAATCGGCGAAAATGCTGGCAACGGCAATCCATATGATGCAGGGAACGCCTTATATTTACCAGGGGGAAGAAATCGGCATGACCAATCCGCATTTTGACCGGATTGAACAGTACCGGGATGTCGAGTCCCTTAATATGTACAACATTTTACAAAGCCGCGGAAAAAGCCATGCGGAAATCATGGAAATATTAATGCGGAAATCAAGGGACAATTCGCGTACGCCGATGCAATGGGACAGTACGAAAAACAGCGGGTTTACTGAAGGCACGCCATGGATTGCGGTCGCTTCCAACTACCCTGATATTAACGTAGAAAAAGCGCTGAAAGATCCAAACTCCGTTTTTTACCATTATCAAAAACTCATTCAGTTAAGAAAAACGTATGATGTCATCACAGATGGGGACTTTCAGCTATTGCTTCCGGATCATCCGCGAATCTTTGCTTATTTGCGGACAAGTGAAGACAGCAAGCTGCTGGTCGTGAATAATTTTTACGGAGAACCGGTGCAGTTTGAGCTGCCGGGGACGCTGGACGGGGCAGCTGAAATATTGATTTCCAACTATCTCGATTCTTCTCTGGATTTTCATTCTTTCACCCTGCGTCCGTATGAATCTGTTGTGTACTTTTTGACAAAATCGTAATGCCGTTTTTGCCATGGTACAATACAAGTGGTGATCCCAAATGAAAGAAAACAAGTATTACACGATTTACCATCAGCTTGCTGAAAAAATCGAAAACGGGGAGATGGAAGCAGGCAGCCTCCTGCCATCCGAGCATATTTTGGCGGAACAATTCGGGGCTTCAAGGGAGACGATCCGGAAAGCCCTCAATCTGTTATCCCAGAATGGCTATATTCAAAAAATCCGGGGAAAAGGTTCTGTTGTACTGGACGTGAAAAAATTTGATTTTCCGGTTTCGGGCCTTGTCAGCTTCCGTGAAATTGCGGAAAGCTCAGGGAAGGCATGGCGCACGAATGTCCATGAACTTGTCCTTATTAGACCTGACGATGCTCTGGCCCGGCAGTTGAAAATATCCGGAAAAGAAGAAGTATGGCAGGTAGTCCGGTCGCGGGAAATTGACCATGAGAACATCATTTTGGATAAGGATTACATCCGGAAAAAGTTTGTCCCGTCGATTACAAGAGATATTTGTGAAATCTCGCTTTACCAGTATTTTGAAAAAACGCTTGGCCTTGTGATCAGCTTTGCGAAAAAAGAAATCACGGTCGAAAAAGCAACAGAGGAAGACTACAAGTATCTGGACATGGGCGAGTACAATCATGTCGTCGTTGTCCGGAACCATGTTTATTTGGATGATGCAAGCCTTTTGCAATATACCGAATCGCGCCACAGGCTGGACAAATTCCGGTTTGTCGATTTCGCGAGGCGGGAGCACCGGTAAGCGGATTTGTTTAAAGCCAAGTGCAAAATACCCTGGCAATGTTCGCCAGGGTATTTTTGTGCATGGAGGAATCCTCCCGTGTTTTTCCTGATTATACAAACAGATTGATGATCAGGACAATAAAGAATGCTGCAAACGACAACAAGGTTTCCAATACGGTCCAGGTTTTAAACGTCTGTTTGACAGACAGCCCGAGATATTCTTTAACAAGCCAAAAACCGGCATCGTTGACATGGGAGAACATGAGTGATCCTGCACCGGTTGCAATAACCAACAGCGGAAGATTGATCCCCGTCATATGGACGACAATCGGATCGACGATGCCTGCTGCCGTGGTCAGTGCGACAGTCGCAGAACCGGTTGCGATCCGGATCAGGCCGGCTACAACAAAGGCCATGACAAGCGGGGAAAGTTGCCATTGCGTGGCAACATGGGCAATCGCATCACCGACACCGGAGGAAATCAGCACTTGTTTAAATGCCCCGCCTGCACCGATGATCATCATGATCGAGGCAAGAGGAGCGAGGGACTCCCCGGTCAGTTTATTGATCAAATTCCGCCCGATGCCCTGTCTGGTCCCAAGCAAATAATAAGCGACAAACACTGAAATCAATAATGCAATCAACGGGTTTCCGATAAAATTTAAAAAATGGGCCAATTGGGCAGGCATCCGGACGAACGGTACAATAACCGTTCCGATCATTAAGATAATTGGCAGTAAAATCGTAAAAAAGGAAACCCCGACAGACGGATAAGATGTTGCCGAAACATTTGCCGCCACTACTTTCGGTTCTGTTTCCGGTTTTACCCGTTTACTAATGTAATGAGCAAATAACGGGCCGCCAATGATACCGGCCGGCAAAGCGACAATCAATGAATAAAGCAAAACCTGCCCCACATCGGCATGAAAAATACCGATCGCTGCCATTGCTCCCGGATGGGGCGGGACGATGCCGTGTGAAATGGATAAAGCAGAAATCATCGGGATCGCAATCAGCAAAAGATTTTTCTTCGTTGTTTTTTGGATCGCAATCACAAGCGGCAGTAAAATGACAAGGCCGACTTCAAAAAATACCGGAATACTGATAATCAAGCCGGCAAAGAAAGTGGCCCATGGAAGATTCCGGTCACCGAATGCCCGGGTGAAATAATTTGAAATCTGTATACCGGCGCCTGATTCGGACATCATTTTCCCTAGAATGGTGCCCAGTGCAAGAATCCCCAGCAATGAACTGAGAATACCCCCGACACCTTGTTCATAATCTGTCACAATTTTTGTGATTGGCAGTCCGGCTGCAAGGCCAAGAGCCAAACTTGCAACCGACAGACTGATGAATGCATGCCATTTTAACCATGTGACCCCGACAATGACGAGTGCAATGGCAAGGATGGTAATCGTGATGAGATAAGCACTGCTCATGAAAATCACTGCTTTCTTTAATAATTTTAAGAGTACGATTGCTGATGAAGCGAATGCCTCTTATCCGTTGATGCAAAACAGGGGGCCCTTCCCCCGGCCGCAACACCGCTGATGTATAAATAGGACTTGTTTTTTGGAACCGGCTAAAAAGCATTCCCGGTTCAAACGGCGAAAATACCCGGCTAGAGCCGGCATTCATCTGCGGCTTTAAAACGCGGCTGGCGTCAGGCAATGTATGCTTCAAATCGCGGCTCATGCTTGCCTCGCATTCGTTTTAACGGATATTCAAGCCGCGACCAATACCTGTATAAATATCGCAGTACTGTTGCCTGCTGTAAAAATAGGCATCATGCATGGGTGCTCGGGTTTGATATAAAAACTCAAATTCAGCTTATATCGTTCATTTTTCCGCGTCTGTTCCAAATTGCGATTGTTGAAAAGCAGCAATATCGTTCCATTCATCGTTCAGTTTGCGCGAAAGGCGGATGAAGATCGGGAATAGCTGCTCATAAACCGCCACGTTTTCCGGGATCGGCTGATGGCTATGTACAGAACCAACCATTGTGGAAACGACATCCAGGCTGTCCGCTTCTCCTACCGCATACAAGCCAAGTACAGCCGCCCCCAGGCAGGAACTTTCAAAGCTTTCCGGGACATTGACCGGCTGATTGAAAATATCTGCCATCATCTGGCGCCAAAGCGGTGAACGGGCAAATCCCCCGGTTGCCTGGATCCGTGCCGGTTCTCCGGTTCTTTCCTTCATGGCCAGCATGACACTGTAAAGGTTGTAAATAATGCCCTCCAACACGGCCCGGATCATATGTTGTTTTTCATGATGCAGAGTGAGGCCGAAGAAGGCGCCCCGGGCATTCGGGTTCCACAACGGTGCGCGTTCACCGCTGAAATACGGCTGAAAAATTAACCCGTCCGCACCCGGCTTCACACGCGATGCCATTCTTGTCAGCACATCATAAGGGCTGATGCCAAGCCGCTTTGCCGTTTCAACCTCGGAAGCTGCAAATTCATCCCTTGCCCATCTCAATATGCCGCCTCCGTTATTGACAGGCCCGCCTACCACCCATTTATCTTCCGTCAATTCATAGCAGAAAAGCCTGCCTTTTGGATCAGCAGCAGGATGGTCCAGTACGGTCCGGATCGCGCCGCTTGTGCCGATGGTGACCGCAACAACGCCCGGATCAATCGCGTCCACGCCGAGATTTGAAAGCACACCGTCGCTTGCGCCGAGCACAAATGGCGTATCTTTGCCCAACCCCATTTGGTCTGCATATTGGGGATCAAGCCCGCTCATGATCTGTGTGGTCGGAACAGGTTTGGATAACCGGTCCGCTGTTAATCCGGCCAGTTTTAATGCTTCTTCATCCCAGGACAAGGTGTCCATTCTCATCAGACCGGTGCAGGAGGCAATGGAATAATCGACAACGTATTGATGGAACAAACGGTAAAAAACATATTCTTTAATCGAAATAAATTTTGCTGCTTTTTGAAAGATTTCAGGCCTTTCATGCCGCAGCCACATCAGTTTTGGCAATGGGGACATCGGATGGATCGGCGTCCCCGTCCGCATATAGATTTCATGGCCACCCAATTCTTCTTTCAGTTTGCGGCACCAGCCGATGCTCCGGTTATCCGCCCAGGTGATGCAGCGCATAAGCGGTTTGCCTTCCCGGTCTACAGGGATGACACTGTGCATGGCGCAGCTGAAGCTGACAAACCGGATTGTTTCGGGGCTTTGACCGCTCTTCTCTGTAACAGCCTGAATGGCATGAAGGACAGCTTGGAAAATCTGCTCCGGATCCTGTTCTGCAGTAAATGCATCCGGCGTATACAACGGATAACCTTGATTGGCATTTGCGATGATGGTTCCATCGGTTTTGTAAAGCACAGCTTTGGTGCTGGTTGTGCCGATATCAACCCCTATCATACAGGCGTCATGCATCGTAAAAGCCTCCTTTTTAGTATGTTAAAGCGAACGTAGCAAATTCATTGAATACTTGTCGACAACTTGAATGTAATAAAAAGTGATGCCGCCGGGCCAGATTGCCGAAAAGAAATGGAAACATAAAACCCTGTGCCAGGCAGGCTGCGCCTACTCCGTTTTTCCCTCTGCCGGAAAAGATTTATCGAGTGTTCTTTTTGAGTCTTTAAAATAAGCAGAAACAGATTGTTCCACGTTTTCTTCATTTCCGGTTAAAAGGCTGTTTACGATTTTCCGGTGTTTTTCAATGACCCATGCCAGATGGTCAGGGCCGTGGGCAAAAACATCTTCCGTTGTCACGAGGAGTACGGCCATGATCAAGGACTTCATGCCATTCCAAAGATTCAAGATCCGTTTATGGCCGGCATGGCGGATGATCCGATCATGGAAAGAAAAATCGTAATAGGCGAAATCGCTGTGATTCTCGTATTTTGCTGCAATCTTCATTTTATCGATCGTCTCGTTCAGGAATTGGATCAACTGTTCCTGAGGAGCAGCAGACACTCTTTGCTGCGCAAAAATCTCAATCATTTCACGTACGTCGTACAGTTCATGAATATCTGTCAGTCCCATTCCCAGTACGCGGGCGCCCATTCTTTCCAATTGAATAAGACCGTCGTTGGCAAGGGCTTTCAATGCATCACGGACCGGCGAACGGCTCGTCCCGTATTTCCGGGCAATCTGGTTTTCGGAAATGATGTCACCAGGCTTGATTTCATTTGTAAGGATCAGCAGGCGCAATTCATTTGCGATCTGCTCGCCAAGAGAAGCATTTTTCATCCATTGTTCAGGGAACTGCAGCATATTCAAAACTCCCGTTCGTGTAAATTTGATCCCGAAAAGCCTGTCTCCGTTTCAGGCGGCTTACTGGCCGGACCGGGTCACTGCATGTCCGCCAAATTCATTCCGGAGTGCGGCAACGACTTTGCCGGTAAAAGTATCTTTTTCAAGGGAACGGTACCGGTTCATTAAGGATAAGGCAATGACCGGTATGGATGCTTGCAAATCAAGTGCGGTTTCAACCGTCCATTTGCCTTCGCCGGATGATGCCATGACACCACTGATTTCATCGAGATGGGCGTCTTTTGAAAATGCATCTTCCAATAGTTCAACAAGCCAGCTGCGAATGACGGATCCGTTGTTCCACACTTTTGCAACAGCCTGGTTGTCGTAGTCATACGGGCTTTTCTCGAGAATTTCAAATCCTTCAGCCAATGCTTCCATCATGCCGTATTCAATACCGTTATGCACCATTTTGAGGAAATGGCCGCTTCCCGGTTTTCCGGTGTATAAATACCCGTCTTTTTCTGAAATTTTTTCAAAAAGGGGCTCCAACTGATCAAATACCGGCTTGTCTCCCCCGATCATCAGGCAGGCGCCATTCCGGGCTCCGCTGATCCCGCCGGACGTGCCGACATCAAGAAAATGGATGCCTTTGTTTTGAAGCAAAGTATAATGCCTGCATGAATCGGTATAATGAGAGTTGCCGCCGTCAATTACAATATCGCCGGCGCTGAGCAAGTTGCTGAGCTTGTGAATGGTTTCGTTTGTCGGTTCCCCGGACGGCACCATCACCCAAATTTTTCTAGGGGCTTCAAGATTTTGGATCAGCGCTTCCAATGAAGGAAAGCATTTTGCCCGTGAATCAAGGGATGACAACAGTGCGGTTGCATCTCTGGACGTGTCATACGCCTTTACATCCACTTGGTGATCCAGCATATTGAGTGATAAATTCAACCCCATTTTTCCAAGTCCAACGATCCCGATTTCCATAAGAGATCCTCCTCTCGTAAGATTGTAAGATTAGTATACTTGTCGACAAGTTGAATCGTGAGCGCTTTCTTTTTTGTGAAAAAGTAAAATGTTTTCGTTTTCAAATCCATCATAGTTTATCGAACAGGGGTTGTCAAGGAAGAGAATGTATTCCTATTTTTTCCACTTATCTGCATACAAGCGTTCCATCGATCCGGAATGGGAAGTTTTAGGTGGTATAAAACTGGATCGGATCTCCTCAGACGCTCCAAGAGCTTTACCTCCGTTAAGTGTGGAGCCTCAAAACGGCTAGTGAAAAAAGAGAGGCTCTTAAGCTGTTTTGAGGCTTTTATTCTTTGATTCTTTCTTAATTGTACTCATATTGAGTAGAAGCTTACTATGCCAACAACCCAAAGGAACAATAGTATTCCAATAATTGTAAACAACATAATTTTTGTACTTTTTTTCATGATTCGGTCCCCCTTTTATTAACACTTTTTACCAATCCGCGTATTGCCTGCCCATCTTTTTTCGTCACATTTTTACCAATTCATCCATCATTATTAATCAAACAATAAGGAAATCCCTTTAAAAAATGGCCATTTTGTTGCGGGAAAGTAAAATATTTTCGATTTCAACTCTTTCATAGTCTGAGAGAGATACGCCCGCCGGTCCGCATGGGAATTTTCAAGTGGTATGTAAACTTGATGCAGATCAAATGCAGATTTTCACAATTGATATAGAATAAAGGGAGGGGGAATTCAAGAGATCGGAGTGAAAAAAGATGAAGACGATCATTGTGTATTCAACCATGACAGGTACAACAGAATTTATGGCAGAACAAATTGCGGCAGCCCTGACAGAAGCGGGTTATGCCGTTGATATAGCAGAATCAACCAATACAAGCGCGCATGAACTTACCGGTTATGATCTGATTCTGATCGGCGCAAATACATGGGACGAGGGCGATCTTTGGGATGAGATGATCGATTTTTATGAGGAACTTCCGGAAGTCGATTTAACCGGCAAAAAAGGGGCGGTGTTTGGCGCCGGCGACTCTTTTTACGAGCATTTCGCCACCGCGGTGGATACGATGGAGGAAGCATTGAAAAAGCAGGGGTGCGAGCTGCTTTTGGACGGGTTAAAAGTGGATGTCGTCCCGGATGAGGAAATCGAAACCGCCTGCAAAGATTTTGCCCGGAAACTTGATTTGCGCTGCCGCGAGTTGGGACTGGTGCAGAAATGAATACCGTTATCCTGCACAAGCTTTCCCTTTTGCCGGAAGAGCCGGGGTGCTATTTGATGAAAAGCCGGGAAGGGGAAATCATTTATGTTGGAAAGGCAAAAAAGCTGAAAAGCCGGGTACGCTCTTACTTTACTGGTTCCCATGATGAAAAAACAACCCAGCTTGTCGGAGAGATTTTTGATCTGGAATGGATCGTCACAGCGACCAACACGGAGGCTTTGGTGCTGGAAATGAATCTGATTAAGCAGTACCGGCCGAAATACAATATTATGCTAAAAGATGATAAAAGCTACCCCTTTATCAAAATTACGGATGAACGGCACCCTCAGCTCATTTTAACGCGCGAAGCAGGCCGTGATAAAGGGAAATATTTCGGCCCGTTTCCGAATGCCCGGGCGGCAGCGGAGACAAAAAAAGTACTGGACAGGCTTTATCCGCTCAGGCGTTGTCCGGAATCAAGCACCCGCCCCTGCCTGTATTACCAGCTTGGACTGTGCATTGGCACCTGTGCAAGGGAAGTGGGTGAAGAAGAATACAAGGAACAAATCCGCAAAATTGTCCATTTTTTCCACGGCGGTTACCGAGCAGTTTTAAAAGACATGAAAAAAGAAATGATGCAGGCAGCAAAAAAGCTTGATTTTGAAAAAGCGGAACAACTGAAGGAACAAATCATGCAAATTGAAGTGACCATGGAAGATCAAAATATCGTGCTGAGCGACCCTGTAAGCCGGGATATATTCGGCTTTGCTGTTCAAGACGGGTTCATGTGTGTCCACGTTTTTTATATGCGGGACGGCAGGATTATGGAGCGGGAGGTTATTTTCAGGTCAATTGGAAGCAAGGAACCGAAAAGGGCATTTCTTGACTTTTTACAGCATTTTTATGGCAAGAGTGGCAATGCGTTGCCAAAGGAAATGCTCATTCCGGCTGCAGTTGGGAAGGAAGCGGCCAAAATATGCGTTTCCGCCCGTATCGTGCAGCCGAAACGCGGGCAGAAAAAAGAAATGGTGCAGCTGGCAACTAAAAATGCGCGTATTGCGCTGGAAGAAAAGGTTTCGTTAATGGAACTTGAAACGGTGTAGACTGCCGCATATTTCACGGCAATATCGGCAAAAGAATACGTACTGCAGTGCCTTTGCCAGGTTCGCTTTTTACATTGATAGAGCCCCCGTGAAGTTCCACGAGCTGTTTTGTAATCGCCATACCGAGGCCGGGATCACTTGTCTGTAAAGCGTTTTCCGGGTAAAATGGCATGAGAAGCTAAGCCATCATCATATGACATAAGAGCTTGGGCAAAACTAAATTTTTTTTAGGGGGCTCATCACATGGAGTGCCATCATCATATCCATGGTTCCCATCCCGGGCATGGTTGTAAAAGCCATGCGGGATGCATACGGCTCGTGCCTATTTTCAACCATCTGGAAGAAGAACAGATGGCGAAAATCGGGGCGTCTGTTGAAACGCTGGCATTACAAAAGGGGGAAATACTTTTCCGGGCAGGGGAAAGAGATGATACGCTGTATATTATCCATACCGGAAAAGTGAGAATTTACCGGTTGGCAGATTCGGGAAAGGAGCAGCTTGTCCGCATATTAAATCCGGGTGATTTTACCGGCGAGCTGGCTGTTTTTCAACCGGGGGAAATTCATGAGAATTACGCAGAGGCCCTGCAGGATTCGACTATCTGCAGGATGAAACAGAAGGACCTTCAAGCCTATTTGCTGGCATATCCCCAAATCGCTTTAAAAATCTTAACGGAAATCACAAAGCGTTTGGAAGAATCGGAAAAACAAACGGCCCGGGTAGCGGTCGAAAATGTGGAATCCAGAATCATCTCCTTTTTAGCCAGTTGTGTGGAACAAAGCGGCACGAATGATACAGTGATTGCCTTGCCAATGTCTAAAAAAGATTTGGCTTCTTATCTTGGAACAACCCCCGAAACCATCAGCCGAAAGTTTACAAATCTGGAAAAACAGGGATTAATAGAGCAGTTGCCAAATAAGAAAATCAAAATTCCTGACTTGGACGAGCTGTTATTGTATGCAGATGAGGCAACGTCAGCCGGCGGCCACCACTGAAAAAGTGCTGAAAAAAATAAACAAGCGGCGGGAAACCACTAATAATGGTGACCCGCCGCTTTTTGTGTGTGCAAAATTTTGCCTGCGCATTTTTTCAATGGACCCGTCCTGCGGTGTATTTTTAAATTAAAAAATCTTGACAAGGGTCAATGATGAAAGCAAGGGGCTCTTTTAAAATAATCGTATAACAGGTGAGGGGGAGTTCCAATGTTAGAACAAATCCATCAACATAAGCATCATCTGGCATGGATCGCCGGCATTTTAATCGTTCTTGGTTTATGGATGAAATGGATGGGCTTTTACGCCTGGAGGGACGGTTTTTTGATGGCGGCAACCGTTGCTGCTGTCCTTCCCATCGCCATCAAAGCCTGGCAAGCGGCGAGGATGAAAACGTTCAGTATTGAGTTGCTCGTTACGGTGGCGGTTGCAGGTGCCTTGCTAATCCACGAATATATGGAATCCGCAGCTGTCACTTTTCTGTTTTTGTTTGGCGATTATTTAGAAGCCAGGACATTAAAGAAAACCCGTTCGTCTTTAAAGCAATTGGCAGATATGGCCCCGCAGGAAGCGATCTTGCTTCAAGAAGACGGAACCCGAAAAAAAACGGCCGCAGATCGCGTCCGGGCAGGGAACAAGCTGGTTGTCCTCCCGGGCGGCAAAATTCCGGTTGACGGGATCATTACAAACGGCCGGGCATTCGTGGATGAATCAGCGGTTACCGGGGAACCGGCACCCGTCATGAAAAAAGAAAACGATCCTGTTTTTAGCGGCTCGATTTTAGATACCGGCTATATCGAAATGATCGCTGAAAAGATCGGGAATGACACAACCTTTGCAAAGATGATTGAACTGGTGGAAGAAGCACAGGATGCAAAATCGAAAACCGAACGTTTCCTCGACCGGTTTGCAAACTATTACACACCGGCGATTGTCATCCTTGCACTCGCCGTGTTTGTTTTTACCCGTGATTTTCACAAAGCGATTACCTTCCTGGTCATTGCCTGCCCAGGTGCGCTCGTGATTGGCGCTCCCGTGTCAAACGTAGCGGGAATTGGAAACGGCGCGAAACACGGTGCGCTGATCAAAGGCGGGGATGTGATGGAAAAACTGTCAAAAGTGGATACGCTCGTATTTGATAAAACCGGCACGCTGACAAAAGGGAAGTCGGAAGTCACGGATTTGCACCTGCTTGGCACAAGGCGCGAAGAGGAAGTGCTCGGGCTTGTGGCCAAGGCGGAAACCGTTTCTGAACACCCGCTCGGCCAAACGATTGTGAAAGAAGCAGAAGCAAGGGGCATCCCGTTTAACCGGTATCACTTGCAGGAAGGTGAAGCGATAAAAGGGAAAGGCATGACGGCAACCATTGATGGCATAGCCATTACTGTGGGGAACCGCAAATTGATGGAAGCACAAGGCATCACCATTTCTCCATCAGCGGGCAGTTACGCAACCGATCGTGAAAAAATGGGGAATACTGCTATTTTTATTGCGGTCAATGGAAAGTTGGAAGCCATTCTGTCCATCGCCGACCAAATCCGTGAAGATGCCCGGGCTGCCTTGGAGGACATGCGCGCTGCCGGGATCAAAAGGATCGTCATGTTAACAGGCGATAACCGCCATACCGCCCGAGCCGTCGCCAACCAATTGGGTATTGATGCCTTTCATGCAGAGCTGCTTCCGGATGAAAAAGTGGACTATGTGAAGAAACTGAAAGAGGAAGGAGCTGTTGTGGCGATGGCAGGAGACGGCATGAATGATGCCCCTGCGATTGCAACGGCAGATATCGGGCTTGCCATGGGGAAAGGCGGAACGGATATCTCTATCGAAACGGCTGATATCGTTTTGATGGCAGACAAGCTTTCCCAATATGCCCATGCCTTTGCCCTGTCGAAAAAAACGATGCGGAATATGAAACAGAATATAGCAATTGCACTTTCGGTCGTCGTATTTTTGCTTGTTGGTGTTCTTCGGGGACAAGTAGACCTTGCAGCCGGGATGTTTGTCCATGAAGGAAGCGTTTTAGCTGTTATTCTAAATGCAATGCGGTTGATCGGATTTGCACCAAAGGGCGGACGGCAGAAGTTCAAGATCAGCAAAATCGGCCAACTTGATGGAGATCAATTACGGAAACCAGTGCGGCATGTAAAATAAAAACAAAAGGAGGGAAACGGAATGAAAAAAGCCGTGATGCAATTAGAAACGTTAACCTGTCCGTCTTGTATGAAAAAAATAGAAGGCGCGCTGGACAAAGTGGAAGGTGTGGAAAATGTGAAAGTACTTTTCAACGCCAGCAAAGCAAAAGTGGATTTTGACGAGGCAAAGGTTTCGGCAGATGAATTGAAAGAAATCGTTGAAAAAACAGGCTATCAAGTTCAAGCAGTGAAGACGAATTAAAAAAGGATAAGGTTGAGGCCAGTTGTTGGTCCCAACCTTTTCTTTTTTTGCAACCTGAAAGACGTATACGAATCAGCCCAGAAAGGTCGCGGTTGTTGGATCAACTTTTTCATTTTTGCAACTGCTGCTTGAAAGGGGCGGGAATAACGGGCTAATCGGGATTGCCTCTATAACGTAGACAGGTTCTATGTGAAGGAAGGCCTCCGTTTTTTTCAAGCTTCCTTAACAGGAAGATCTTCGTTATTTCGTGCTTCCTTAACGTAGCTGGGCTCTATGTGAAGGAAGGCCGTCGTTTTTGCATGCTTTCTTAACGTAGCCGGGTTCTATGTGAAGGAAGGCCGTCGTTTTTGCATGCTTTCTTAACGTAGCCGGTTCTACGTGAAGGAAGGCCGTCAATTTTGCAAGCTTCCTTAACATAGCCGGGTTCTATGTGAAGGAAGGCCGTCAATTTTGCAAGCTTTCTTAACGTAGCCGGGCTCTATGTGAAGGAAGGCCGTCATTTTTTCAAGCTTTCTTAACATAGCCGGGCTCTATGTGAAGAAAGACCTTCGTTTTTCCATGCTCCCTTAACGTAGCCGGGTTCTATGTGAAGGCAGCAGCCCACATTTTCACCAGTGCTTTACGAAGAGCGCCCCTATGAGAAGGAAACGCTTAAAATTTTTGCCATTGTGCTTCTGGTTTTTTGCAATGTCATGTGTGGGGGAGAAATTTAATGGGTAAAGTCAAACCGATGTATTGTACCTGCTCCCTCAATCGTCTAAAATGGATAACGGACTGTGAAAATCCATTCCTTAAGGAAAAAGGCGAAGAAGGCTGCTCCGTATTCGGCATCTTTTTACGGACAAACTTGAAACATATTCAACGTAACTGAGGATTGATATCTTTTGTCGAATATGGTAGGATAACAACATATAGAAATTCTAAAACAAAAAAATACTAAATATAGTATGCGAGTATTGGTGGCTTTGAAATGCCTGAAAAGGGAATCCGGTGGGAAACCGGAGCTGCCCCCGCAACTGTCAGTGTGGACGAAAGAGCGAACCACTGTACCGGCTGCTTTTTTTGGCGGCGGTATGGGAAGGGCTTCATTAGAATGAAACACAAGCCAGGAGACCTGCCAATACTCGAAGTTTCTATTCTTCGGGGTGCGGGAACGGGAAACGGCGGAACAGATGATCACGGATGCTGTTTTTCTGCCGTTTTTGCCGTTCATCCCCCTGAAATGAACGGTTTTTTTGCGTTCAAAAAAGGGAGGAGAAAACGTGATATCTATTCAACTGGAATCAAAAGAAATGATTTTGCAGCTCATTGATCAAATGTCTGCAGGCCTGGAGATTGAAACCGGCGCTTATAAGGAAAAGATTTTAAAGTTATGGGACCAGGATGCCTCTTTGGTGGAAAAAACAGATCTACTTATTAAACATGCCCTTGAAAATATCGATGAAGCAGGTGCGACCTGGACATTCTTTGCAGCGAGAATTTACTTACATAAGCTTTATGCCGAAGCCGCCAAAAACCGGCATTATGATCCAACCCTCAAGTACGGGTCTTTCTATGATTTGATCAGGCAGCTGGTAGAAAAAGGCATTTATTCTCCAAAACTGCTTGACAAATATACAAAGCAGGAAATAGAAACGCTCGGCCGCCTAATCGACCCGGAGAAGGATTTGCTTTTTACGTATCCCGGCCTCTATACGCTCGTAACCCGTTATCTGGCAAGTGATTTTGAAAAGCATGTCTATGAACTGCCGCAAGAGCGCTGGATGGTGATTGCGATGTACCTGATGCAGGATGAACAGCAGGAAACCCGGATGGAACATGTGAAGGAAGCGTACTGGGCACTCAGCAATCTGTACATGACGGTCGCAACCCCGACGCTCGCGAATGCGGGCAAAACGCATGGCCAGCTCTCGAGTTGTTTCATTGATACAGTGGCGGACAGCCTGCAATCAATCTATGACAGTAACACCGACATCGCCCAGCTTTCGAAAAACGGCGGCGGGATCGGTGTGTATATGGGAAAAATCCGTGGACGGGGAAGCGCGATTAAAGGTTTCCCGGGCATGTCGAGTGGTGTGGTGCCGTGGATCAAACAACTGAACAACACGGCAGTGAGCGTTGACCAGCTCGGGACAAGAAAAGGCGCCATTACCGTCTACCTCGATGTGTGGCACCGCGACATTGAAGATTTTCTCGATTTGAAGTTAAATAACGGCGATGACCGGCTCCGTGCCCGCGATATTTATACAGGCGTGTGCATCCCAGATTATTTTATGGAACAGGTGGAAAAGCGCGGGGACTGGTATGTTTTTGATCCGCATGAAGTAAAAGAAGTCATGGGGTTTGCTCTTGAAGATTTTTACGATGAAGAGAAGGGAAAAGGGAGCTGGCGTGAAAAATATGAGGCGTGCATCCATGCCGA
This sequence comes from Weizmannia agrestimuris, assembly GCF_943193165.1. NCBI lineage: Bacteria > Bacillati > Bacillota > Bacilli > Caryophanales > Bacillaceae > Heyndrickxia > Weizmannia agrestimuris. Next base: position 4,903 of record NZ_CALPDC010000037.1, on the reverse strand, counting down.
TCTCCGTTCGAAAAGGAAAGTTCCGGCGATCGAGATTATGAAGCGCATCATGAGATCGCAACTTGAAACAGGAGCGCCGTTTATGTTTTACCGCGATGAAGTGAACCGGCAAAACCCGAACAGCCACAAAGGGATCATTTACTGCTCCAATTTATGCACGGAAATTGCCCAGAACCAGTCCCCGACTGAGCTGATTGAAGAATGGATCAAAGAAGAAAATGTGATCGTAAAGAAATACCGTTCCGGGGATTATGTCGTCTGTAACTTGAGTTCCATCAATCTTGGGAAAGCTGTCCCGGACGGGGTGCTCGAACGGCTTATCCGCATCCAGGTCCGCATGCTCGATCATGTGATTGATGTCAATACGTTGCCCATTAAACAAGTGCAAATCACGAACAAAAAGTACCGTGCGGTCGGGCTTGGCACATTTGGCTGGCATCATTTGCTGGCACTTGAGGGAATTGAATGGGAAACGGAAGCAGCCGTCGAATATGCGGATAAACTGTACGAAAACATTGCCTACTATGCGATTAAAAGCAGCATGGAATTAGCCAGGGAAAAAGGCAGCTATCCGGCATTTCCAGGCAGCAAGTGGAGCACCGGCGCTTATTTTACCGGTAAAGGCTACACAAGTGAACGCTGGTTGGCGCTTGCTGAAGAAGTGAAAAAATACGGCTTGCGGAACGGATATTTAATGGCGGTTGCACCGAATGCGACCACTTCGATTATTGCCGGCTCGACAGCAAGCATTGACCCGGTTTTCCAGCCTTATTATATGGAAGAAAAAAAGGATTACAGATTTCCGGTTACAGCGCCTGATTTAGACCACCGGACGTACAACATTTACCGCCGTTCGGCTTATAAACTTGACCAAAGATGGTCCGTCCGGCAGAATGCGGCAAGGCAAAAACATATTGACCAGAGCATCTCTTTCAATTTTTATGTGCCGTACAATATCCGCGCGCAAGTGTTGCTTGATCTCCATCTGCAAGCTTGGAAGTCCGGCTTGAAAACGACCTATTATGTGCGCTCGACCTCCAATGAAGTGGAAGAATGCGAGTGGTGCCAAAGTTGAAAGTGCTGATTGCGTACTTATCCTATAGTGGCAATACAAAAGAAACGGCGGAACTGCTGGCATCCTGGTGCAGGGCGCGCGGGATGGCGGTGGACATGCACGAAATCGGCATTTCCCCGCCGTTTTCGCCGCGCGACTATGATTTGATCCTGGTCGGAACTTTCACATGGGAACGGGGCGCCACGCCTGAAGAAGTGAAGGATTTTGTTCTGGAAATTGGCTGGAAACCTCCCAATGTCGCTGTGTTTGGAACGGGGGAAACGCAATTTGGCGGTGATGATTTATTCTGCCTGGCCGCCCGCAAACTTGCAAAATTTTATAATAGCCCATGGGAACCGTTAAAAATTGAACAGTCTCCGAGGGGAAGCCAGGAAAAAGAAGTGGAAAAATGGATAGAAGGAGTGCTGGAAGATGTCAAACGCTTTGCTGGAAAAAGCGAAAACGTTGGATCCGGTTCACCCGAATAAAGCGACTGCCTTATTCGGAGGAAAGTCAAGCGGAATTTTAAACTGGAATGATCTTGCTTATCCGCACTGGTATAAGACGTATAAACGATTGTTGGGGAATTACTGGCAGTCGGATGAAGTGAATATGTCAACAGATGTGAAACAATTCCCGCTGTTATCGGAAAAAGAGCAGGAAACGTTTTTGAAAATCATCAGCCTGCTGGCAACGCTCGATTCTTCACAAACGAGGACGATTTTGCTTGCTTCACTGTATGCGACCGATCCGTCCATCCAATCGATTTTGGCGGTGATTGCCCAGCAGGAAGCTGTCCACAATGAGAGTTATTCTTATATTTTATCGTCCGTCGTGTCCCTTGATAAACAAAATGAAGCGTTTGAAATCGGGCGGAAAGATCCGGTGCTGCTAAAGCGAAACAAAAAACTGATGGAGCAATACAATGCGTTTGCCCAGCAGCCGGATGTGGAAGATATTGTGAAAACGCTCGTGTATTCGACACTGCTGGAAGGGTTGTTCTTTTATTCCGGTTTTGCTTTCTTTTATAATCTGGCGCGGCAGAACAAAATGGTCGGCACATCGACGATGATCAGTTATATTAACCGCGATGAGCTGGAACACGGGCGCTTTATTTCGGAACTGATCCGCGCGGTGCTTTCCGAACATCCGGAATTGAACACGCCGGCCTTTTCCGATTGGGTATATGCCCGGTTCCGCGAGTCCGTTGACTTGGAAACCGAGTGGTCGGAATACGTGCTCCAGGACGTGGAAGGGATCGATCTTGAGGAAATGGCAGGTTTTATTAAATACCGTGCCAATAAAATGCTGCGCATGATCGGATTAAGCGAGCTGTACCCGGAACATGTTGAAAATCCGATGAAATGGATTCGCGCCTATGCTGATAATTTCGATGCAACCAAAACGGATTTCTTTGAACAAAAGTCCCGTTCTTATACAAAAGTGAGCGATTTGAACGGATTTGATGAGCTGTAATCTGTCTAGAACACAGTTTGCAGCACGGTGAAAAAATATTTTCGGAAAGAAAACGGCAAAAAAAGATCTGATGGATGGCACTAGCAAAAAAGCGGGAGTGATTCCCGCTTTTTGCATGCCAACTAGGGCTTGCTGAATAAGCAAAATTTCTAGATTTGGCAAGGATGCTGACGGATTTGGCAAAAATTTAAATGCAAGGGGTTTACAACCAATTTAGGGAAAAACTTGCATTCAAAAGCCAATACAAACGAGATATTTTTAGACAGCGTTTACGGACAAATAGGGTGCAAACTCAGAATTGGATTCGTTCAGCAAGCCCCAATTACGTGGTGAAATGCTTTTCCTTTTTCAAACGCATGAGCGCTTTTTTATTTTTCCACAGCAGGATGATGAAGTTGCCCAGCCAGATCCATAAGAGAAAACGAGGATATTTTTGAAAAATGAGAAAGAGGGATAGCAGCAGGAATCCGGTTGTCGTTTGCAGGCTGTCTTCACTGCTGGTTGTTTTTTTGCCTTTTTTCACCACCTTTGCTAGGACATAAAAGCATGCAAGAATAACGGCATAAGTGAGGGATATGCGAAATTTGGTCAATGCGCTCCATACGCCGAAGCTTACGGCAAGGCCTTTTCCACCGTTTCCCTTTAAAAAAGGGGAAAAGGCATGCCCGGCAATCGGTGCCAGGGCAATGGGAATCAACGCCTTGTGCGATGGGACCGCCCCCGATTTTATGATCAGCCAAACTGGAAGAAAACCTTTGCCGAAGTCACCCGCAATGCCAAGCAGCCCAAATTTGTAACCGGCTTTTTTCCAAAGGTTTGCTGCACCAGGGTTTCCGTCCCCGGTTTTGCGAATATTGACGTTTAATAACAAGCCGATCCAGTAAGAAAACATCAGCGAACCGGAAAGAAAACAAAGTGCTGATAATAAAAAAGTCATTTGTTTTGCCCCCTTCCCACATCAATGTATCTGCCTTTCCAAAGCACTTTTTTACGAAAATGGGACTGATAAAGGGAATACAGGATGACAACCAGGAAAAAAATCATCGATAAAAAGTGAAATAAAGGATGCAGGATGCCAAAGTTTCCCGTATGCCGGTTAAAATAATAGATTTGGGCGGCATACAGCAAATACCCCGCAACAAAGTAAGGGATGCCGGAGAAGCAGCCGAGCTCGGATATGAGCAGACCGAGAATCCAGAAAACTACAGCCGCAATTGTAAAAGGATGAATGGCTGATGTGCTTAACACCGCCCCTTTTGCAAATCCTTGCAGCTCATGGCTGAAACCGCCGGGATACATGTGGAAGAAGACGAGCCCGCTTCCGGTAAAATTGGTGACCGGAATGCCAGCCTGTTGAAAACGGGCGCCTAAGTTCAGGTCGTCCAGCATTTCAGCGCGGATATTCCCGTGCCCGCCAATTTTGTCATAATCTTCTCTTGATACACAAATACAGGCACCATAAAGCCCTTTTTGTCGGTTTAGGCGCTCAAACGGCGAGGTGAATGAGAAAATCCCGAGCAGGTTCAGAACCATTGCCAGTTTCTCATAAAATTTTTCAGTAAGATGGTATGGAACGACAGAGATGGCGCCTCCCTGCTGTTTTTGTGCTGTAACAAGAGAGCTGATGGCGTGTTCAGCAAGGCGGATGTCGGCATCGAGAAAGATAAGCAGATCCCCGGTGGATTTCACGTAACCGTTCCAGACGGCCCACGTTTTTCCGGTCCATCCATCCGGAAGATCAGGCGCAGAAACGACGGTGACACCGAATTTTTCTGCTGTTTCTTTTGTTTTGTCTTCGGAATGGTCGTCCACCACAATGATTTCACCGGGTTTGGTTGTTTGCTTGTTTAAAGAATCCAACAGGGCAGGCAGGGTGTTTTCTTCATTTCTTGCCGGAATAATAACGGATATCTTTTCCCGCCCGGCTGTGCCGTGTGCTTGCGGTAAAGGGCGCTTACGGAAAAGGACGAATCCCGTCAGCAGGCCGCATAAAATAAACCAGAATAAAATGGCAGACATGTTCACCACTTCCTGTTCTGCTGTATAGAGTGAACGTAGGGTAAATTTGTATGGCAAAGCAGTTAAGATGAATTTTGTATCTCTATTTTACATCAGGGCTTCCCGGAAGGAAAAAGTTAGCATGCAGATAGAATGATGGTTTTGCGTCTGCCCCTCCTGTTCTGAGGGCATGGCAGATGAAATTTGAAAAAATAGTGTGCCCACCACTTGAAAAACGAACGTTTGTCCTTTATAATAAAACTGAAAAATAAGAAAAGGAGTGCTGCCTTTGGAACTTGTAATGGAAAAACATGCCGGTTATCACGTGCATGATCGTTTTTTTAAGGAGCTGATCCAAAACTTTTTTCAGGAGTT